>PNKC01000007.1 GCA_013822275.1 Anaerolinea sp.
AGCTCGAGGACGCGCGGTATGACCATCTCGGCGGACGTGACACCGGGCAGGATTTCTTCTAGGAACGCCTCCGGCGGCAGAATCGGGAGCTGTTTCACGATGAAGAAATTCATGTGGGTACCGCCGACGGAGAATCGGGCGGCCCAATCGAGGATGATCGAGTCGAAGTTCCCCAGGAGTACAGCGGCCGCCGCCGCAACCTTTGGCGCCAGTTCGTAGAGCGCGGCTGTGTTCCCCATGCCTCCGGTGCCCGCGGCAGTGCTCACGACCGTCCGCTCGTCGGTCGCTCGCGCAATATCGCGAAACGCGGTCAACCAGAATGGCTCAGCCACTGGAGTTCCTCCGTAGCGGGCGCATCACCGACGCTGTGTGTCCTAGGGCGGTGGGCGGAATCACTGCGAAGATCGCCGTCCTCTCGTCCGTGCCGCGGACAATGTCGCGAAACGCGAAGACCCAGCCAGCGGCTTCATGAGGGACGCGGTCTCTCCGGGCGCGATCGGCGGTATCACGGCGAGAATCGCTGTCCGGACGTCGGTCGCTCGAGCGAATTGCCGGAACGCCAGATGCCAGCGGCCAACTCGCGGAGTTGCTCGAAGGCCGCTGTCCGTTTCGAAGAGGTGCGTACCCCCCCCCGTGTTATTGTCAAGTCGCAGGGCGACTTGATCGGCCCGGACCCAATAGCGGGGGATGACGACAGTTTCGGGGTCGGCTTTCTCCGCCGCGGTCATGTCGTGCGCGTTGCCGGCCTTCAGGTCCTCCTTAGTCGCGCCGTCGAAAGTCGCGAAGCGGTGGTCGTACTGGTGGAACAGCTTCGCCTCGTAGAGCGGCAGGTACTCGCGACCGTCCGCGTGGATGAGTGCATTGCCCGCCAGCCGGAAACCGTCGCTCTCCAGTTCGTCCCGTGTACGGAAGAGACCGGAATCGCTCGTCATGTTGAACATCTGCTGGAAGCCGACTCCCCAGGGATTCTCTTCAGGTTCGGCTCCGCGTGCCTCTTTCCAGAACACACCCGTTCGCCGGTACATCTTCGTCGCGATTTCTGCATCACGCTTGCTCCGGAACACCGGGCACGTGCGCGTGTTCGGGTTGAACAGCGCGAAATCCTCGGCAGTTAGCGTGAAGTGACGGTCCGGTTCGCGGAGGTGGTCGATGAGTGAGCAGAAGAACGCCAGATCAGACGATGATTCCCAGTCGGGCGCGCCCCGCAAGGTCAGGAGGCAGAACTTGTACTCTGGATGGACATTCTCGAAGAAGATCGACTTCGGCCCCTTGACCTCAGCTCCGGCTTCGTCGCGGCGGCTTTCTTCGCGATTTCGGAAGTCGTAGAGGCTGACGATTCGGCCTGCTGCGAACTCTCCGAAGAGTGCCTTTGTGCTGTCGTCGGTCGCGATGCCAGTTGGGCAGACGATGCCCGAATATCCTGTTTCTGAAACCAGCGACGCAAGCACCTCCCCGAACACGGCATAGAGGTTGATCCGCCCCGACGCGCCGTCCGGGAATCGTCCGGAATCCTTGAGGAATGTCACGGTCCGCTGAATGCGCGCCTGGTAGCTTCGCCACGACTCAAACAGTGTCGGGTCGGATGTTTCGAGAGCCGCGATTGCGCGCTTCCGGCGGTCTCCGGCCAGGGCCGCCAGTTCGGGCGCGTGATTCTCAAAGAACTCCTGCTCCTTGGGCTCGAATTTCTCCCAAGGCGGGTTGCCGAGCATGCAGTCGAAGCCACCCTTCCGCTCGTCGAACACCTCGGGGAACTCCAACTCCCAGTGGAACGGCCGGACCTCTTCAACCACGCGAGCCAGCTGTAGCTCGAACGCGTTGCCCATCTCCTGCTCGCGGACGGCGCGATGGTGGAGGAGCGTGGATTGCGTGGGCGGCGCAGGGACTTCGTCGCGCAGTGGCCAGAAGAAGGCAGCGGTCCAGAGGTCGGCGGCGCGCTTCTTGTGCGCCAGTTTCGCCGCGAACTCCACGTATTCCTCTTCCTTGAGCACCACGTCTTCGGGCGCGTCCTCTTCGAAGTCGGCGATGGCCCGCGCTTCCTTCGCTTCCGCGGCACTCGGGCCGCCGGACTCCAGACCGCTTGACTCGAAGAGCCGGAGCTGCGGCCTCTCCAGCTCCTGGCGGTTCTGCTTCTTCACCTCCTTCGCGAGGTCCTTGCTATCGCCTTCGACCGGCTCGAACGCCTCAGTCGGGATACCCTTCTCGATCAGCTCCGCAGTCGCGCCGACAAGCGAGTTGCCGCACTTGATCCGGTGATCGAGGAAGCCGAGCGGCCGGCCCGGCTCGTGCCCTTCGAGCCAGAGCGCAAGCCGGCATAGGTCGGCGGCGAGCGGATTGAGGTCCACCCCGTAGACGCAATGCGTAATCGCCTCGCGGATGGAGTGGCGGAGGACGGCCGGGTCAGGCTCGTGCTCACCGCTCGCCAGTCGCGCCAGCTCGCGGCCGATGCGACGGGCCGCTGCGAGGAGGAAGTGACCGCTCCCGCAGGCGGGGTCGCAGACCGCGAGGTCAAGCAGCGCCCTTCGCTTTCCTGCGATGTCCGGCGTTGATGCGAGCGCCTGCTGGATGACGGGGTCAAGTGCGCTCCGGATCAACTCCTGTACCAGTACCGAAGGGGTGTAGTAGGAGCCGGTGGACTTCCGTTCGCCGCCGGCAGCCAGGTCGAACTGCGGCTTTCCTCCGTCCGCCCGGAGGGACGGCTGTTCGTCGAGCAAGCTCTCGTATACGGAACCAAGCTCCTCGACATCGAGGTCGCGGTAATTGATGCGCCGGTAGCCGGACTTCGTGGGCGCGCGCGAAAGTCCTTTGACCGCGTCCTTGAGTGCCGCGTTTCGGAGCTGCGCCTCCTCAAGGTCGGGACACATTCGCTGATCGAAGATGCCGCCGCCAAGCGCGGGCAGCCCGAGGTTCACGTTCCCGGCTCGCAGGAGGTCGAATGCGACGCGGTGGGCGCGCCAGAGGTCGTCGTGGCGCTCATCGCCGCGGTCGCGGCGGAGCCGTTCGCGCAACCGCGAGACGGAGTAGTTGTCTGCGTAGATCGCTCGGCCTCGCGGGTCGGCGTGGGGCGGGAAGAGCAGGTCACGCTCCTCCGCAACAAGCAGGAACAACAGCCTGTAGACGACGCGGAGGAGCTGCCGGTAGTACCCGGACTGGTCGAGATCACCCGCGGCGAGCTTCGCGCGCAATGCTTCGTTCTCCGGATGGTCGAGGAATCCCTGACCCAGTGCGCGGATCGCCTGCTCGACACCGAGGCGGAGGTCGCCCAGCGCACGCGCCCCCCGGACGAGCGCAGCCTCGTACCATTTCTCCAGGAAGCAACTCGTCGCGTCTGTCGGGCCCTTCGGCAGGCGGGTGCGGTGCGCCACCATCCAGAGGAGCGTGAAGTCGGCGAAGACACCGCCCTCCATCATCCCTTCGAGGTCGAACTCCAGGTAGGCGGGACGGGTGAGACTCGCGTTATCTCGCAGGATGCGAAGCTGGCGACCGTTGCTGACGATGCCCCAAAGGTGGTCCGTCTCGTTGAGGTAGGACTGGAGGAACCCGTGCGGGCTCGCTTTCGGGCTGGGCGATGAGGGATCGGTTTTGTCCAAGGGTTGCGAGGCGGCGACCAGGTGCAGGGGCGGCGCCCCGGCTTCGCCGGTCGCTCGGTGGGAGACATGGAAATCGCGACTCCCGACAGTCTCAGCCTGCTGGCGGTAGGTGAGGTCTTCGTAGCCGAGTTCCGCGAGTAGCGGAACGAGCCATTGCTGGCGCGTGACCCCGAGTTCGGCGCCGGGTCGCGAGCTTTCGAGCCGTGCCTTAAAGGCGCCCCAGTAGGCCTTCGCGTGTTCCCAACTACGGGCGGCCGCTTCGGTGATCCGGAGGTTCTCCGGGAGGCCGTAGTCCCGGACCGAGTCGAGACCCGCCAGTTCACGCTCCCTGGGGTCGGCCACCCGCTCCAGAAGGTCCGGCGGGAGGAGTCCGCCTTCGGAACGGACGGTCGGCCGGTAGTCGAGGGTGCGTCGCGCCATCAGCCCACCACCGGGGCGATGATGTAGCAACCGAGGACGTCGGCCGGCAGGTGCGGTTCGACGCTGTAACGGACATCCGTGCGAGTGAGTCCCGTGGCCTTGCGCACGCGCTCATGCGCGGCGAGAAGTGCGGCGGCTCGCTCCCGCGCCCTGCCCGCGATCTGCGGATCGAGCGTTGGCAGTGCCTCCACAGCACGAGCGAGCCAGGCGGTGCGCTGGCCTTCGGGTATGTTCGCATCGGCCCGCGCGCCGAGCAGAAAGAGAGCCTCAGCGTCCGGCAGCCATTCGGGCGTGGAAGCATCACCTCGGTAGCCGAGCACGAGGCACTCCTCGGCGAGAAGTGCTTCGGTGTCGCCACGGCGAGTGACGTCGAGCTGGAAGCGCAGCCTGAGCAAGAGGAGCGTGGTGGTGCGCTTCACCGCGTTCGAACGGATCGCCGCGGAACGAGCAGCGACGCCGTCGTGCGCCCCTTCCAGCGCCGAACCCACGAGGTAGTTCGCCACGGACTCGACCAGCGGGTGAACGCGCGGGATATGGATCGCATCTTGGGGCACTGGCAGGTGGAAGCCGATGCGCTTGCGGCCGGTGAGCCCGCTGCCCTCTTTGACGGCGGTTGGCAGTTGCGAGGCGTCGGAGACGTCTATGACCAGTGCTTTCCGTTCCGCGCCCAGCGGCTGTCCCAGGCGCGTGGTCGCCTCGCGCACAAACCGCTCCACGTCATTGGAGTCGCCAAGCGCGCCTGCCGACTCCCGGAGTTCGGCCATGACCTCATCCGGGTGCAGAGCGTGCTGGGCAAAGATCGTGCGGCTCGCTTTCTCGCGCTCGACCGCACGATTCCAGCCCAACTGCTGCTCGGCCTGGTCGAACTCGAATTGCATCTGCCGGTTGTCCTCGCGCTTCAGGAGCACGGCTTCGAGGATGGCCTCGAGTACTTTGTCTGACTCGGTCGGCACGGGCACCGAGACGCCGAGGGTCTGGCGAATCTGTTCAGCTTTGCGGATGATGACCTTGAGCACCGCACCATCGACCGGGTTGTCCTGCCCATAGATGAGGATGCTGCGGACCTCTGGCGAGGGCTGGGCATAGCGGTCGACCCGACCGTCGCGTTGCTCGTGGCGCGTGGGATTCCAGCTCAGGTCGTAGTGGACAACGGCGTCGAAGTGCTGCTGTAGGTCGATGCCCTCGGAAAGACAGTCGGTGGCGACCAGCACCCGCCGGGGTGATTCGCCGAGCACTTCCACTCGTTGTCTCCGCACCTCAGGCGGCAGCACGCCAGTGACCGACTCCACGGTCACCGCGGGACGGCCGCGGCGATTCAAGCGGTGCCCCAGCTCGTCGGCCACGTAATTCGCAGTCGCGATGTAGCGGCAGAAGATGATCGGGCTGAAGCCATCGTTGAGAAGGGCCTCGATATCAGTCGCAAGCCTGACCAACTTTCGATCGTCGTCACCGCCCAATCTCTCGGCCTCGCGAGCCATTTCCAGCAGCCGGCGCCGCTCCCTGGCGTCAGGCGCTTCCGCCGCAATTGCGTCGGCGCCGGGAACAGCGTCGTCTTCGTCCGCCGACTCGTTTGACTCCTGGTCGAAAACGGAGCGCAGCCCACGCTCGTCGATCTCGGAGACGTCGCCTTCGGTTTCTCCTGCTCCGCCGGCGCGCGTGCGGAGAGCCGCCGCGGCCGCCATCGGGCTTGAACCCACGCAGCGCAGGAGCGCCAGAGCGGCCCACCAACGGACGCGTTGTTGGAATCGTGTCGCGCCCTCATTCGAACGCACCATCTCGGTGGCGTAATCCAGCACGCGGTCCAGGAGCACGCGATATGCGGGCGACATCGTGTACGGCAGTTCCGTTGCGGTTCGCATTGGGAAATTGGTGCGCTCACCGGAGAATTGCAGCACATCGCCACGACGGCGTTGCACGAAGTGACGAGCTAACCGCCTGCGGAGCTGCTCATGCTGCTGGGAGCCCAGGTTCTCCGGGATGGCGCCGAAGTCCGAGTCGAGGAGCCCGAGCAAAGAGTAAAAAGCCGACTCGACTCCGCTGTGCGGCGTGGCGGTGCAGAGAACCAGGTGGCGCGTCGGGTCGGCGGCAAGCTCCTTCACGAGCCGGTGGCGTTGCTGCTGGCCGCCGCTTGCCGCTGCGCCCTCGGCACACGTGTGGGCTTCATCGATGATGACGAACTCGGGGCATGCCCGAAGGAAATCGGCGCGCCGGCGGTCCGACTTGATGTAGTCGATCGAAATCACGACGAACGGGTACTCGTCGAACAGCGAGCGGCCGATGGGCAGGCCACGCTCCAGGCGTGTCACCGTTCCCGGCCGGACGACTTCTGCGTCGATACGGAACTTCGTCGCCAATTGCTCCTGCCACTGCTCGCACAGGTGCGGTGGACAGAGCACCGCGATGCGCCGGATTTCCGCGCGGTCGAGGAGTTCCCGGGCGATGAGCGCCGACTCGATGGTCTTCCCGATGCCGACATCGTCTGCGATAAGCAGCCGCACCGGGTCCTGGCGCAGTGCCATCAAAAGCGGGACCACCTGATACGAGCGCGGCTCCACCCCAATCCGGCCGAGCGAGCGGAACGGCCCGGCGCCTGACCGGAAGTTGAGCCGGACTGCGTCCATGAGCAGCCGCGCCGACGCGAAGTCCCCGTGGCGGGCTGGGTCCGGCGGAGAGAATGTCGCGGAGCGGACGTCGTGCCCTTCGACCGGAAGGAAGAGGCCCACCGCTTCGTCGTCTGAGCCGCCAAGCGGGCGGAGCCGGAGGATGTCTTCGTCGCTCTGCGGTAGCACAACCCAGTCTCGACCACGCGCATGGACCAGCGTTCCGGCGTGATAGGAGGTCATGCCTTGCCCTCGCCGAAGACCCACGGGTACCGCGCCACGACCGCCCGCCAGTCGGCCCGCGCCGTGAACCGGATCACCTCGTAACCAGCGTCGCGCAATCTCGCGTTCGCGGCGCTGTCTCGCGCGGCTCGTTCGGGGTAGTCGTGGTGCGGACCATCGACATACACACACGCGGCGCTTTCGCCATAGAAGAAGTCGGGATTGGCGCCCAACTCAGAAAAGTGTCTCTGCGCCTCGTCCGGCAAGCGGTAGTCGCCTGCCTCCAAGAAGCCGAGAAAGTCCTGCTCCAATCGCGACGCTGGGTCTGCGCGCCGCCGAAGCTCGGCAAGCTGTTCTGATCTGCTCTTCCTGCCCGCGCCGACTTCGGTGGTGGATTGCGCGAGTTCCGAGAGGAGGTCTTTCACCAGCTGCCGATCAAGAAGGTCGTGGTAACGCGTGTTTGAATAGCTCAGGAGACAGTCGTAGCAGGCCGCCTCGCAGTCCTCTCGCGCATGCGGCGCGCGCCGGACGTCTTCGAGCGTATCCGGATCGAAATGACAGACATCGAGCGCCGCTCGCGCCACTCGGGCCAAAGCCCCGGGGTCGACTGCCACTCGCTCCAGGACTCCGGCACCCCCCTCTGCGGACTCATAGAAGAGGAGTTGCCGAGGGTCTTCGGGCGTAGGCAACGGTTCCACCGCAAGCTCCGACGGCTCGACCTGATAGACCGTCTCGATCCCTCGTTTTAGCGCGTACTGGAGCACCAGCGCGACATCCGGTGCTAGCTTCTCAGCGGGTCGGATGACAAGCGCATTGCGACGGTCTTCGACGAATGGCACGACGCGCTGCTTGGTCGCGGTCGCTTCCTCGGGCGCCTCGTCGGCGTCGGCCTCAGGCTCCTGGTTATCCCGATCCCAGAGACCGGTGGAGGTGTTGAGATAGAAGCCGTGCGTCTCCTTGTCCTTTCGGCGGACCCAGCCGATGTTGAACCGCCAGAGCGTGGCGGTCAGGGCCAGCTCGCCGTAAGCCACGGCTTTGGCATCGCGCTGATAGGTCACCTGGGTGCGGCGGTCACCGTCCGGACCTGACGCGAACGCGAACGCTGTAAGGACATCGTAGCCAAGGCGCAGGCGCTCTTCCTCGTCGCTAGTGATCCGGGTGGTTCGCCGCGTCTTTACCCCGGTCAGCCTGAGGAGATCGCTATAGAGGCGTGACGCGCCCTCCACGAGTTCGCCGCAGCCACGGCAACGCTCGTCGTTCAGGTAGGGGGCGAAATGGGCGTATCCGCACTGGGAGCAGAGCTTGCAGCTCGTCGTCCTGGTTCCGTCCTCCCCAGTGGCCGGCATGATCACGCCGTCGACGCGATACCGCGAGCCTTCGTGGTAGATGAGGCTTCGTGGCCCGAACTCGGAGACCGCGAGGAAACGCGGCCGTGAGATCGCGGTGGTCTGCCGCCGGTTCATGCCGACGGCGCGCTCGCCCGGCAGGTACGCCGAGACCGGCAATCGGGGGAAGTTGTACCCGGGGAGGAAGCCTTCGCTGGCGAAGTACCGATAAGGGTAGAAGTCGGAGTTAAACTCCCGCCCGTCGCCAGCAAGCAGGTCCAACTGGCGTCGTGCCTCGTCGCTCAGCCGGGCCGCGCGGTCCCGGTCGGGCCGTGCGACGGACATGTCATCAGCGATCTTGCGCTGACTGTCCCTCTGGGTCCTGGCAGCGCGGTACATCATCCGCCAGCGTTCGCACGCGCGGTCAAACTCGTGGACCGCCTGCTCCAGTCCGCGCTCCAACCAGTCGGCGTCGTACCACCCCGCTGATTCAATCCGGGGCCTGAGCACGTCCAAGATGGGAGCGAACACCTCTCGTGCCCGGGCTACCGCAGCAGGAGCATGGAGAGAGTCACGGACACCAGGAAGGAGCGGGAGCGCGTCCTCGGAGGAAAGGTCAAGAACCTCCCTCATTGAATTCCCTAGCGATTGCGACGTCGCAGCAAGCCACTCCGCGTGGAGGTGGGCGCGCACGAGGTCTTCGTTGGCCAGGTCGAGCCGGGGAGGTTGGACCGCACCGGACACCATGAGCCGGGGGCGCCGGAAGAAGTACTGGTCGTGCTGGTTCATGGACGAACAGTACGTGGCGACCAGAGCCGGTTGTCCGCTCCGACCAGCACGGCCGCTTCGTTGTGCGTAATTCGCCGGTGTTGGGGGCACGTTCCTGAGGTTGACCGCGGAGAGGTCCGCAATGTCTACGCCAAGCTCCATCGTCGGCGAGCAGTACAGGACCGCCAGGTGGCCAGCGCGGAAACGGTCTTCTCGCTCTTGCCGGTCCTCGACCGCGACCTGGGCGGTGTGTTCTCGGGCCTCGAAGTCCCGGAGCCCTCGAGCCACCAACTCATAGAGGTCGCGGAAGAAGGCGTTTGCCTCGGCCCGCTCGCCGGACACCCGGGGCGTCCGCGTCAGGTCGGGGGCCGACTTGCCATCGCCGGGGAGCCAACGCACCCGTCCCATCCTCAGTCGGAAAAGCAGCGGCCGGCCTTCGCGGTCCTTCGGGTTCTTGAACTCGGCTCCGCCGAACGGCTCGACGAATCCGTTCAGCGCGAGCACATCGATCAACGATCGAGCGAGCGCAGGGAAATCCTTCGGCGCCATCTTCTTCCCTTGCAGGGCCGTCCAACTTGAGGGACTCCGGAGGAAGTGCCCGATCGCGCTGCTGGAAGTCAGGGCGATCTCCCGGTCGCGGGAGAACTCCTCGACACGATCCAGCCGGACGACCCTGAACCGCTGGGGCCGTTCGTCCAACTCGATGCCCCAGGACAGGCCGCCAGTGGGCGCTGGTTCGTTCACCGAACGCAGATGCTGGCTGCTTCGGCGCATCATCCTCTCCTGCTCGTCGGGCTCGAGGCAGTCTGCGTTGACCGCCAACTCGCGGCGCATCCAGTCGAGCACCTCCCGGCAAGCTCGCTCTCGCTGCTCCGGCTGGGAGAGCGCCAGAACGCTGTGGGAATCCTGCCATTTCGACGCGTCCGCGCAGAGGGTCTGGAGGTGCTCGTACTTCACCGCCAGGAGTCCCGTCTGTTCGAGATTCGGCGAGGTCAGGCGCCACCCTCGCCGCATGTCGTAGAAGACGCGATACCGAACGACCGACCGCAGGGCGTTCAGTGCGTCGTCGCGCCCGTACTCGTCTTCGGGGTTCTTCGCATAGTGGGTGTAATCGAGCCCAAGGGCGGAGGTGACGGCGATGGCGAGGTCTTCGTAAGCAATGCCTGAAGGGCCGGCGTCGGTGAGCGCTCGAGCGAGGGCGCCGCGCAGCATCGCAACTTGAATGAAGTCGTTGAAATGGCCGGCCTGTAGGGATGCATCCTGACGGTTGTCCGTGAAGCTGAGGAGCTTGCGAGCCGTCTCCGGCACCTCGTCGGCAGCGCGAAGGGCGCGAACGATCGAGAGCGAGAGAATCGTTGTCGCCGTACTTCGGCCTTCGGTTGCGAGCTCGGTTAGTTTGCCGATGTCTGACCGTTGTCGGCTGGCGTAGGCGACGCCGCACCGCAGGCACATTCGGAATGGCGTGAGGACGAACCAGGCGTCGAGGCCGGCCAGACCACTGCCCGGCGAGCAACGCCCGTCCGGTGCGACTCGCACCGGGATAGGAGCGAGACCGCGGAACTGCCGCTGGAGCCGCATGAAGCCATCAGGTCCCACTTCCAGCCAGTCGTCTGGAAACTCCTCCGCGTCACCTGTCCAGTCCAGGTTTCGGGCAAGTACGACGTAACCGGAGACGACTGACTCGTCGTCGCTGTCGGACCGAGACGACACATCGCGTCCACGAAGGCGCCCATCGCGCAGGTTGACCCGGCCGGAGCCGCGCCCAGCGAGTTGCTGGTCGCGTTGGTCCCAATCGACCACATAGTAGTCTTGGCCGCACTCACGGCAGAATGCCAAAGGGAGCAGAATGCGGGAGCGGTCGCCGGGTTCCTGTGGCACGTACTGTTGCGCGTTCAGCGTGGCGTAGCGGCTATCAGCAGCTTCGATCGAGGAGTAGACAGTGTCTCCGCGGGAGATGAACTGATGGAGCCGGAACGCAAACAGGGGGAGTCCCGTTTGTGGATTCAGGGTTCGGAAGCCAGCCATCAGGACGGCTCTGAGATGAGCCGCACAAGTAGCCTCCACGACCCCTGATTCTTCGCTCAAGAGGGCCGCCGCCTGGTCGATGTCTCTCGGTTCAGCGCGCATCGGCCTTCCATCTGGCTCGAAGGCGAGACAGAGACGTTGCTCCACCCAGCATGCGACCGGATCAGATACAAATTGGTCCGGGTCATTTGAGTAGCTGAGCGGCCCCCCCAGGCGCCGCGCCAGTGCCGTAGGTGACGGCTCGCCTGTCGTGACACGCATGAGCGATTCGTCGATCACCTCGTCCGCAGTGACCGAGACACCAAAAATCGAACTCGCGACCTCCGCGACAACACGAAGCCGTTCGGGGCGAGCACCTTCACCGGCGATTGTGGCCGAGGTCCCGACGAATCGAAGGTGCGGTGCTCTCAAACGCTCCCGCACGCGCCGCACGAGCATCGCGACATCGGCCCCCTGCCTGCCCCTGTAGGTGTGGAGCTCGTCCAGGACGAGGAAGTCGAGTCTCTGGGCTGCCCGGATGACCTTTCGGTCGATCTCCGTCGGCCGCGTCATGATCAGCTCGAGCATCATGAAGTTGGTGAGGAGGATGTCAGGGGGGCTGTTCACGAGCGTCTGTCGCTCGTCAGGCGTCTCCTGGCCCGTATACCGCGCAAACCGGACAGGCTCCTGCCCCTTCCCGTACCCATCCTCGAGGAACTTCCGAAGCTCCTCCATCTGGCTGTTGCAAAGCGCGTTCATGGGATAGACGACGATCGCCGAGATCCGCTCGCGACGCTGCGCCTCCGGCTTCTTGAGGACGTGGTCTATGATGGGCACCATGTACGCGAGGCTCTTCCCTGAACCGGTACCGGTGGTCAGGACGTAGGACTTGCCGGTTCTGGCTTTCTCGATTGCCTCGCGCTGGTGGCGATAGAGCCGCATCGTCTCCCCGGGGAGCCGCACGTCCTTGCCCCGGCGGAAGATCCTGCCGCATTCGGAGTGGAGCAACCCTTCCGCGACCAAGTCGTCGATCGACCCGCCGGGTTGGTATGCCGGATTGAGCTGGATCAGGGGGTCGGGCCAGAGAACCCCGCTCTCGAGCTGTTCGTCAACGAACTCACGGAGGCGGGCGTCACGAATCCTCACGAAGCTCTGCACATAACGGGCGTAGTCGTCTATGACGCGATTTCTGAGGCCGAAGACATCCATGGGCGCGCTCCCGTCACCCTCGCGGGGCGTGTGCGCCTGCCGCCGCTGAGTATGTCATGTTGGTGGATTGAACCACTACTCCGCAAGCGCGCCAGCAGTTGTCGTGGAAGGGATTGTGCCTTGGCTACCGCCAGGCAAAGAGGCACTGCGTTGGCCCGAGTCACATGGCGGGGCGCGGCACCGGTTATCTGCTCACTGCTGCCTGAGTCGTCAGAACCTCCACTAGCTTCGCCGTCTCCGGGAGCGGTGCGGCGTTATCATCCTCCAGCTCCCGCCGGAGCGAGGCCACGAGGTTCTTGTAGGCCCGCTTCACGGCGTTGGTGTCCCCGAGGGCCGCGTAGCAGCGCATCGACCCACGCACGGCTTCCTCATCGATCGGATCGCGCGGCAGGATCGCCTCGTAGAACTGGATGGCCATCTTCGGGTCGCGGCAGTCGATGGCCAGCTTCGCGGCCCGGTGCGCGGCGGTAACGAAGCGCTTCTGATAGTCGCGGCGGTAGACCTCCGCCCACTCGTAGATCTCGTCGCCGAGGAAATCGGCGGTGCACAGCGCCAGCGCCCGTTCGTACTCGACGAGCGCCTCGTAGCCGTGGAGCTTCTCCGCTCGACCGAGGTGCGCGTCGAAGGCGTCCACGTCGACCCGGAACAGCCCGGAGCGCAGGTGATAGCGCTGGCTTGCTGTGACCAGCACCTGGTTGTCCACCTCGCCGGCTGCGCGCGTAAGCGTGCGGCGAAGGTAGTAGGCCGCGTTGGAGAGCTGGTGACTCACCTGCTCGACATCGCCGTCCGGCCAGAGCGCCTCCGCCACCGTCTCCCGGAGCACCGGCGTGCCACCGTGCGCCACGAGATAGGCGAGGAGCTCACGCGCCTTCTGGATGGTCCACCCGTTGACCTCTCCCATCGCCGTTTCGACTCGAAACGACCCGAAGAGCCGCACGTGAAAAAGCGGGCCGCCCTGAGCGGAGGATTCGTCTTCATCGCCCGGCTCAGTCAGCGGTAAGGACGGCTGCCGGTCCATCGCCGGGACAGACGCCGACGGGCGCGGCTGCGAAGGCTCACCGGCCTCGGCATCGTGGCTGACGGCACCCTCCTCGTTGGGCACTGACACCGGATCCTCCGCGCCATCCTTGGCGGCTACGTGATCGTCCGCAGACTCATCGATGTCCGGCCCGCCAATCACCGGTTCATTCCCATTGAGGGAAGGCGAGACCGGGGGCAGGAACCCGAGGTCCCCAACCGCTCTGGCTGGCCGATGGGCGGTTTGCCGTCGCACCGTGACCGGCTCAAGGTCGAGGGGAGGGTGGCGCGGAACATTGAGGGTCAACCCACCGTTCGCGCCGTCGCGCCCCTCGTCTTCGAACGCCACACTCGCCCCGAACGCCTGCCGCGCCGCGGAATCCGCGAGGACCTCGGTGCTCGCCACAACGAAGATGCTGTGCTCCGGGCCCTGGCGCAGGACCGCCTCCAACTCGGTTGTGGCGTCGCCGATGTCCAGGGCCGGTCCGACGAACGCAACCAGCGTCGGACGTTCGTGCCTGCCCCCTTCGTCCTGGACGATCGCCTCTTCCAGCTGGCGGGCGATAGCGGCGATCGTCGGGGCGCACGCGTCGCCGTCTGGTCTGCACAGGAGCGGCCCGAGGGCATCCCCCAGGAGCTCACTGCCCGGCCTGTCCGCGACGACGGCCAGCTCCTGGGCCGTGTACAACGAGGTGAGCGTCGCAAGCCACGTCGTGAGGAGATCTCGCGTCTCCAGCCGGCCACCGGCGACGAGGACGCTACCTGTCGCTGCAAGATTGAGGTAGTAGATCCCGGACTCGGTGGCGCCAACGGGGACGACCAGCGGTTGGCCGAGGGAGGATTCCCCGAACAAGACGCTCGCGAGACGGCTCAGCCGGGAGAGCTTCAGGCGGACGCGGGTCGGGCTCTCATCCTCTCCGTCGACCACGCAGGCCAATTGGCGTCCCAGGGTGTGGCGTGCCGCGACGATGGCGTTCGCGTCGCCCGGTGGGCAGTCGAGGGTGAACTCGAGGAAGCGGTCCGACTCGCGCACCAGCAACACCGCGGTCGCGCTGAAATCAAGATCGGCGAGCGCCGACTGGAGCGCAGCGGTCACGGCCACTACCCGGCCTGCATCGCCCGCCCCGGCCGGACGCAGCTCCCGCTCGCTCGCGGTTCGCAGCCCAGGCCTGCGTCGCGAGCGCCGAAACACGAGCAACATCGCCGCGCCGCCCGCCGTGACCGCCGCTACCGCTGCCAGGGCCGCGGTTCCCGGGAGAGGCGGCTTGAACAGGGGCCGCTCGACCCGCGAGTTTGAGCGGTCGTCCGATGCCGTGTCGCCTGCTCCGCCGGTCGCCTCCTCCGTGACCTGTGCAACGGCCGCCGGTACCGGCGCCTCGGGCGTTGGCTCCGGGTCTGGCACCGCTGGGGAGGCCGTTGGTTCGGCAGCGGCTGTGGGTTCTCCTTGCTCCAGGGCTGGCGGCGTGAGGCCCGGCGAGATGGGATCCTGCGGCAGCTCCAGGGTCCAGCCGGGGTAGATCAGGTTCGGGTTCACGAACGGCCGGCCGTCAGCCATCTGGCGTTGCTGGTTGAGCGCCCAGAGGTCGGTCCAACGGAACCCGTCACCGAGGAAGCGCTCGGAGATGTGCCAGAGGCTATCGCCTGGCACGACCGTGTACGAGGCAGGGACCGCCGGCGTGGAGAGTTGCGGCTGCTGGGGCGTGGCCGGCGAGTGATCGGGGACATCGGACGAAGCATGTGCGGGGGATATCCACACCGGCGCCGCCACGGCGGTGACGTCGGCAGTGACGGCCGCCGGCGAAAGCGGTGCATGGAGTGAGGCGTTGATCACGATCACCCCGGCCAGCGCGCCATCGACAACGCGCCTGACAAAGGGGAGGGTCAGCGGCGCGGTGATCCGCAGCCCGGCCAGCGTCCACCGCGCCTGACCGGTCAGAGACGCTGCGAGCCCCAGTCCCAGTCGGACGATGATGCTGAGGCCAAGGTAGAGGAGCGCGAGCCAGGCGATCCCGGAAGCCACCGTGATGGCGTCCTCGTCCGCGAGCTGCGTCCCGCCCAGCACCTCCCGCACACGGCTCCATTCGGGCAGAGCCGCGAGCATTGTGGGCGGTCCGGCGAAACCCCAGAGGGCCGCGGCCAGCGCGAGGCAGGTAGCGACCAGGGCGATGAGGCCGAGCTTCGTGCCGCCGGTGGTGCGGCCTCGCCGTACTGTCATGCCTTGCGTCGTCATGCTGCTACCGTCCTGTCAGCACCGACTGAAGTTGTTGTACCGGGTAGTCCGTCGTGAACGACCGGCTGATGGGATCGAGCGGTTGCCAGCCGCCGCCGTTGACGCGGTACTTCGCCGAGAACGTGACCTCCACGGCGACGCGGTAGGCGCCGCCCGCTGTCAGCGAGGACTGCTCGTAGACGTGCTCGATGTCGCTCTTCGCCGGGTAGGGCTGCCCGAGGGAGGTGGTCTCGCTGGTCGTCCCATCGCCGAAGGACCACCGGTAGGCCAGCGGCTGCACTTCCACGTCGACTGAGACGCTGCCGAGCACATCGGATGAGCCGATCACAGCGCCGTCGTAGCCGTCGGCCCAGAACCACGACGGCAGTGCCACGAGCCCGGTCGAGGGATTGGCCTGGATGGCGATGCCGGGGATAGGGAGGTGGTTCAGGAGCTCCAGGGCGACGGCAACCGGGTCTACAGAACCACCGGAAGTCACGACGACTCGCACGTTCCCGCCTGTCGCCGCATCGATGGGGATCCAGACGACGGCGAAGAAGCCGTCGTTGCAGACAACCGTCCACGGGGTGGAGCCCGGGTGAAGCGGCGCCTCCTTCTGGAACCAGGCCGAGAGCGAGTTGCCGATGTTCATGGCGTCCGCTTTGCAGGAGCGTTGGCTCCCGGTACTGACTGAACCGCTGGCCGACGATGAGCCGCCGGCGCTTCCGGGGGTCTGCTGGGTGACGGCAATGTAGATCGTCACGCCGTTGGGACCGGACTGAACACTCACCGAACCTCCCGGCGTGCTGGGCCGGGGTGTCGCCGATTGGCCTGGCACCGGGTCGTCGGCGAAGGCAGTCGCGAGCGGGATCAGGCCCGCCGTAGCGGCCACCATCAGGAAGAGCAGCCGGGAGCCCTTGGAACTCAGTTCTGCCGAACGCTTCGAATTACTACCCATTGTCCATCTACCTTTTCGAGGAAGAACGTGTCCTTCAGCGTTTCGCCACTACCGGGAGCCGAAGGCGGCTTACGCGTCTCCGGATCGACGTAGAAGCTGTTGTTCGTCATCTCGTCGAAGACGACGGCAGACGTTGCCGAGGCTTCGAGTACTACCGGGCTGTGTTCAATCACGACTCTTAACGCAACGCCCTGCCGGCGCAATTCCCTGATCTCTTCCCGGACGCGCTGTACCTCCTCGTCGGATGCAACCTTGGCGACAGGGCTCTCGTCCAGGTTGAGCACCGCCTCCGTATAGAGGTCCCAGTAACCGAGATAAGCCGCGAGGATCTCGTCCTCCAGGCTCATGGCCGCCGTCGGTGTCGGTGGCACCGTCGGGCTGGGTCCGGGCAGGGCTGCGGTCACCGCAGGCGTTGGCGTGCCGTCGTCGTCGCCGCGCCCTCCGCAGGCCGCGACCAGCACCAGCAGGCTACCGGCCACCACCGCCAGGACTGTCCGAACTTTCATCACCAGCCTCTTCATGGCCCCGCTCCGTCCACGCCGTAGCGCGGCTCCGCGGAGGCGCTTGCGCTCACGGCCACACCGTTGATGCCGATCACTCGCAGGAACCCGGTGGAAGCCTGCCGCGAGACCTCGACGTCCACTCGGTCCGGGAGCACCGAGACCGAATAGGTAACGCTGTCCTCAGCATCGAGATAGAGGGCGGCCACCTCGCGCGCCATGCGTTCGTCGAGGACCACGCGGCCCTCGGCGCGGTAGACGGCCTCGTCGATCTGCATTGCCCCGGCCGCAGCGGCGGCGTCGGCGACGTTCTGGAGGTCACGCCGCTGGCTGAACACCAGCCCGCCGTCTGACACCAGCCCCACGACGCCGACCAGGCCGACCATCATGAGCGCCACCATGACCAGCACCTGGCCCTCGTCGCCGCCGCCCAGCCGCCGGGTAAGGTGCCTCATCGCGTCACCGCCGCACGGCTCCGGTAGAGGTCGACCCGCTCCGAATGACTCGCGCTCACCTCGACATCGAAGAAGCTGAGCAGCGGCAGGTCGGACAGCGGGACCGAATACCTCACGTCCGCCGTCACGCGCCCGCCTCGCACGAAACCGTCCGCATCCACCTCGACAGTCAGCCGTTCCCCGGCGAGGCCGTAGCCCGCCGCGACCGCATGGCCGGCATCGAGCGCTTCGGCCATCCCCTGCTCCTCAGACGGCGCAACCGCCAGCGTCCGGCTCGCCTCTCGCGCCGCCGCCTGGACGGCGATCTTCGCCTCCGTGATGCGGCCCGCGGCGACCACCCCGAAAACCAGCAGGAGGAGGACGGGGATGGCGATGGCCGCTTCCACGAGCGCCTGCCCGGACTCATCGCCCAGGGCGCGAAGGTGGTTTCGGAAGGGAGGTCTATGGCCCACTGCGGAAGCCCTCCTTCCGCATCGTGGCCGAGGCGTCGATCGAGACCGTCCGGCTGCCGAGCCAGGGGAAGATGAGCGGGTAGGCGCCGGCCGCGTCCACGACGACAGTTTCGCCGGTGTCCGACGCCGTGACCTCGAAGGACTCCGCGGTGCTGCCGAGCCCCGAGCGGAGCACGTCCCGCGCCCGTGCCTCGCCGGCAGCGGCGTCGCCGCCCTCCACGGCGGCAAGGCGGGCGCCTTCCTGCGCGGCCGTGGTCGTGACGTTCTGGGCGTGGTGGACGAGCGCGAACTGGACCACTCCCACGAGGACCAGGAGGAGGATGGGGAGCACGAGCGCGAACTCGACCATGCTTTGGCCCGACTCGCGGCTTCCGGCATCCCGCAGGCGCCTCACTTCAGATACCCCCGATCGCGCCGGTGATGTTCTCGAAGACTCCGACGATGCCCTCGCCCAGCGTCTGGACGGCGACGAGGGCGACCACCGCGATCAGGGCCGTGACGAGGGCGTACTCCACCATGGACTGGCCGGATTCGCCGCGCCGGAACAGAAGGCGTACTCGTTGGTGCAGGCTCATGGGACTCTCCTTTCTGACACGCCCCGCCGTCACTCGCTGAGCCCGAGCAGTTGCACGCCTGCCGGGTAGAGGAGGACGACGAGGAAGACGGGGAAGATGAAGAGGGTGACAGGGAAGAGCATGCGGACGCTGCTCTTCTCGCCCTCGGCGATGAGGGTGGCGCGCTTCCGGTCGCGCACCGTGTCCGCGAGTGTGAGCATGACCTGGCCGAGCGGGAGCCCCTGTTCGAGCGCCGACTGCCAGGCGTCAGCCATCGAGACGATCTCCGGCACGCCCTCCCGGGCAGCCAAGACTCGCAAGCCCTCGGACTCGGTCATCGTGCCGAGACCGGCCTCACGGGCGACCCCGCGAAGGCCGTCTCCGAGGACTCCGCGCACCTGCTTGCTCACCTCGAGCATCGACTGCTCCGGCGAGAGGCCGGCGCTGGCGGCCATCGCGAGTAGGTCGAGGACGGTCGGCAGCTCCATGAGGATCGCCTGCCGCCGGCGCGCGGTGCGCCGTTCCAGCAACCAGTCCGGCTGGAGGAAGCCGAGAAGGAAGCCGCCTAGCCAGGTCCAGACCGGCCAGGGCCCGAAGGGATGGAGGCCAGCCAGGTTCATGGCCGGGAAGAAGGCGAAGAAGAGGAGGCCGGCGGCCAGCTTCTGGCCGAAGAACTGCGACGGCGTCGTCCCCGGCCAGCCGGTCGCCAGGCGCTGCTCCAGGTCTGCCGTGCGGACGCCGACACGCGTGAGCACCCGTCCGATGAGCGCGCCCGCATCCTCGAGGATGGGGCGCAGAAGCCGTTCCAGCGACGGGGAGGCGAACAGCGCTGGCCCCGTCCGGCGGCTTGCCGCTTCCAGCACCATCCGCCCCTCGGCGGAGAGTAGCCGGAGCTGGGTCGCGAGGTCGGGACGGCGCTGCGCCCAGGGCAGGCTCGACAGGACCAGCAAAAGCCCCACGCCGAAGAGCCCGCCGAGGACGGCGCCGGCGGTCACTGGAGCACCCGCGCTTCGACGGGTAGGCGGGTCGCCCGCAGCATGCCCGCGTAGCCGACGGCGACGCTGAGCAGGCAGAGCGCCAGAATGCCCTGGCCCGCCGGGGTGGAGAATACGTCCAAATAGCCGGGGTTGAGGCCCCGCACGGCCAGGATCAGCATGAGCGGCAGGGCGGCGATGATCCGCGCCGAGAGCACGTTCTTCGCCTGGTGGGCACGCAGCTCCCGCTCGACCTGGACGGACTGGCGGACCGAGCGGCTGAGGCTGTCGAGGACGGCGCCCAGGTTGCGGCCACCGACGCGGTGGGACATGACGAGCGCGGCCGCGACGGTGTCGAAGACCGGCTCGGCGAATCGATCCCGCGTGCGCCTGATGCCATCCTCGAAGCCGCTGAGCCGTAGCTCGCGGGCCAGGTCGGCGAAGGATGGCCGGAGGATCTCCGGGCCGTTCCGGGCCAGCGAGGCGATCGCCTCCTCGACGCTCATGCCGGACCGCACGGCTGCCCGCAGGGCGTCGACCGCGTCGGCCAGCCCGGCCTGAACGGCGGCTCGATGACGCTCGTGGCGGTTGCGGAAGTACCAGGCGGGGAGCAGGAGTCCGACGGCGAACGTCGCCGCGCTCACGGCCGGCCAGCCGAGGCCAAGCTGCGTAACAAACGCCACCCCGAGTCCGCTGCCACTGCTCAGGAGGACGAAGTCTCGCGGGGTCAGCTCGCCCGCGCCGTTACCCACCAGGAAGGCCCGCAACGCGGCGCTGAGGCTCCGGCCATCCTCGCGTTGCGGCGGCGCCCAGCGGGCGGTCGCCGACATGAAGATCAGCAGGATCCCCGCGGCGAAGGTCAGTGACAGGATGAGCGGCATAAGCTCCCTCCCCGACCCTCCATGCTGCCCGCGGCAGGTCCAGTTCCACTCCAACGCGAGCCCGTCATCACTCCAACCCCCGCCCGTTCCGCTCCAATCCCGGCCCAGGAGCCACCGGCTCCAGCCGGTCCCAGGCGAAGGCGCCGCCCTCGAGCCGTGCGGCGCAGCGCGGCCGGATACCGGTCCAGCGCAGGGCGCCGTCCGTGACCGTGAAGAGGTCGCTGCCCGCGACCGTGTCTCCCTCCAGTCCGGTGACTTCGTAAATGTTGGTGACAACGCGCCGGTCGCTCGCCGGCTCCAGCCGGAGATGCACGACGAGGTTGATGGCCTCGGCGATCATCTCCGTGACGGCCTCGGCGGGGAGGGACTCGTCCGCCATCATGGCGTACATTCGCAGCTTCGAAAGCGCCTGACGCGGGCCGTTGGCGTGGATCGTGCACATCGAGCCCTCATGCCCGCTGTTCATGGCCGAGAGCATGTCCAGGGCCTCGGCGCCCCGCACTTCGCCCACGATGATCCGCGTCGGCCGCATGCGGAGGGCGTTCTTGACAAGGCTCCTGATGGGGAAGGCGCCGGCGCCCTCGATGTTGGGCAGCCGGGCCTGGAGCGCGACGCAATCGGGGAGCATCGCCTCCAGCTGGAGCTCGCCCGTCTCTTCGATCGTCACCACGCGTTCGTCGCCGCCGGCGATGGAGGCGCCGAGCGCATTCAGGCAGGTCGTCTTGCCGCTGCCGGTGCCGCCGGAGATCAGCATGTTGAGGCCTCCCCGCACGGCCGCCTCCAGGAAGGCCGCGGCGCCGGCGCTGAGCGTCCCCAGGGCCACGAGGTCGTCCAGCGTCCGTGCCCGCAGCAGGAACTTGCGCACGGTCACGTGCGTCCAGCGGGAGGTGAGCGGAGGGATGACGGCGTTGAGACGGGAACCGTCCGCGAGACGCGC
This sequence comes from Anaerolinea sp., assembly GCA_013822275.1. Lineage (GTDB taxonomy): Bacteria > Chloroflexota > Dehalococcoidia > Tepidiformales > Tepidiformaceae > PNKC01. The sequence goes on from PNKC01000007.1 coordinate 21,073, forward strand.
GTCGACCAGCGGGCTCGTCTCGTCCAGCCGCCGCCCGAGGCGGCCGACCGCGCGCCGCACCACCCGGAGCAGCTCCTCGTCGTCCGCGAAGACGACCTCGGTCAGGCGCTTGCGGCCGTGCTCGATAGCGAATACCCGGTGCGGGCCGTTGACGATGATCTCCTCGACGGCCGGGTCATCCAGCAGGGTCTGGAGCGGGCCAAGCCCGAGGATCTCGTCCACAAGCCGACGGGCCAGCCCGTCCGGGTCGGGGAGCGGCGCCTCGCCAACGGTTGCGGCGCGATGGTTGGCGGCGTCGACGAGGCCGCGCACGACGTTCCGGACCTCCTCCGCCCCGGCTGCGCCCGGTTCGGCGAGCGTGTCGAGGTCCAGGCTCCGGCGGAGCTCCTCGCGGACCTCTTCGCGCAGTGCCTGTTCGCGACGGGCAGTATTGGTGTGGGCCATCTCAGCGCCTCCCCTCGGCCGGCTGGCGTCGCCAGCGCCACCTTGCCCGGTCGTCCGCCGGGGCCTCTTCAGCTGCAGTGGACGCCGATTCCGTCACTCGCATTGCGAGCGCTCGAAGGTGGCGCGCGGCTCCGCCGCCGCCCACGGCGAAAGGCTGTTGTTCCTGGCGCGCCTTGCGGGCCGCACGTGAGTCTTCTGGGATCATCGCGAGCACCGGGACGCCAAGGGCGCGCTCCACCTCTGCCGCGCTGTGGTGCTCCCGGCCAACGTGGCGGTTGATGACGACTGATACCGACTCGGATGGGATGCCGGGGGACGCCGCAAGGTAGCGCAGGCAGGAGCGCGCGTTCCAGAGGCCGATGAGGTCTGCGGTCGTGACGACCAGGACACGGCCGGCGAGCCGGATGAAAGCGTTCGCAGCGGGCGACGGCCTGCCCGCGATCGCCTCGCCGGCGTCGATCACCACCCGGTCGAAGCCACGCCCGGCGGCGCGCACGGCAGTGGGGATGTGCTCGGCCGCCAGCCGCTCCCGCATCTCGGGCCGCTCGATGCCCGCAAGCACGGAGAAGGACGGGCCGTCCTGCAACTCGCTGGCAAGATCGGGAGGCTCACCGCTGTTCCCGACGGTGAGGCCCACCAGGCCCCGGCGCGGGTCGAGGTCGAGATAGGGACCGACGCTGCCGCCCCGGAGGTCGCCGTCGACCAGAAGCACACGCTTCCCGGTCTCAGCGATAGCCCCAGCCAGCCCGATGGCGACGGTCGTCGTGCCGGGCGCGCCTTTGCCGCTGACGAGGGCGATGACCTCGCAGCCATCGCCTCGCCCTTCCGCCATCGGGCCATCTCCCGGAGGCGCCTTTCTCGGAGCGTGGCCGGAAACAACGCCTCGCCGGACGGCCTCCTGGACGGCCGCGACGACCTCCGGTCCAGCGCTGCCGTTCGGGAGGAGGTAGGCGAGGCCCTCGAATTTCCTCACCTCGTCCGGCGCCACGAGCAAGAGGAGCGGTACTCGCGCCTCCCGCACCGCCACGAGCGCATCCCGGGTGAGCCGGTGCAGGTCCGTCGAGGCGATCGCCGCGCCAACCCCGGTCGCGCGCGCCTGCTCGACGAGCGACGGTCCGTCGAGACATCGCCCGGCAACGGTCAGCCCGCCGTCGGCAAGAGCGCCCAGCAGCAGCCGCTCTCGCTCAGGGTTCCCGACCGCGACGACGATGGCGGTCGGCGGGCGTTGCTCGTTGCCCTGGCTCATGGCGTTACACCTCCCGCCCTCAGGGACCCGGCGGCTGAGAGCTGCGCTCCTGCCGGGACAGGAGGACGATGGTCAGTTGCGCGTTGGCGATGGCGTTGGCGACCACCTCCGCTTGGGAACGTGGTATAGCGACGGTGATGTGCTTCAGCTCCCCGCCATCGTCCGGGTTGCCGGCCGGCACCGACCGGATGATTCGTCGCTCCAGCCCGACGTCGAACACCGTCGCACGGTCGAGCAGCGTCACCGTCTTGCTGTCAGCCTTGCCCGCGTTGCTGGTCGCCAGGACTGCGACCTCATCGCCGGGCCGGAGACCGGGGTGGACGGTGTCTGGCTTCACGGGAATCGTGACGGCCACCTGGTCGGGGCCGAGGACAGGCCCCGTGGCGAGGTCCGGACGTACGAGCATCTCGCCCGCGTGGACCGTATTGCCTGCGATGCGCCCAACTGCTTCCGCCAGATCGCTATCGGTGAGGGCAAGCGCGGACAGGCTGCCGTCGAGACGCGCCTCCGCCAGGCGAAGGTCGTCACGCTGGATGACCTGGCCCGGCTGGATGTCAGCGGCGGCAACGAGGACGGTGGTGGTGGCGGTAGCGCCCCTCCAGAGGCTGAGGCCGCCTGCTACCGAGAGCCCCACCAGCAGAATGCCGGCGAGCATCCGTCGTTCCACACGGAACGGGAGAGCAGCTACCGTCCGGCGGCGCGTGCCGGGCACGGCTGCCATGGATCAGACTCCATTTGCATCCGAGCACCTCCGTGCTGGGATTCCAGGGGGAGCGCGCCTGGTCATGGCAGGGTGCCATAAGGTGAACGCCCGGTGTCGCTGTCCCGGGCGGTTTCTGCCGGATCTGAACAGTTCGGATGAAGAATTTACGCCCGGTACACAAACCTGCCGCAGCCGTTTTGCAAAGGTTAAGAGCAGCGGGCCATTGCTTGCCGGAACCCTCAGCGCCAGTTAACGCACGTCAGAACACGATCTCGGACCCGACCGTCTGGGCCGCGGTACGGGGCGTACATTGAACGGCACTCTGCTTGGTGTACGCGCGTCGAAGTTGGTAACTGCTCGATGCCTTGGGTCGTGGTCCGCTCCGTCCACGCACGCCCTATTACAGTTTCACTACCTATCGATTTATTCAGGGCCAGAAACGGTGAATCAGGATGACCGTAGATCCGTCTCGCACGGAGCTTGGCCTCAGGTTTCATCGTGCCATCGTCAAAGCCAGGGAGTACCTTTTGGTCAAGGCGCGCGAGCTCCACCTTCCGGTATCCGGGTTCCCAAAAAACGAACGTCGCGTTCCAAATCCTCATACGTGAAACTTGGAATGCAGTTGCTTCCAGCGAGGCGCCAGCGTGGTCGCCGATCTCGAGCAATGCTTCCAAAGTCGGACTACTAGACTCAAGCCTCGGTTGGAGCCAGGCCGGGTGTAGTAGCATTCGTCCGGCCCCGACGTCACAGAGGTACTCCTCATCACTCCTCTCATCGTAGCGGCCTGTCCACTCCGGAGGGTTCACAGGGGTGACTTGTTGTGCCTCGTGGAAGAACGTGTGGCAAATCTCGTGAGCGACCGTAAATCGCTGCCGTGAAGCCGAGTCCTCAGCATTGACCACGACGATATAATGACCGCCCTCCCGTTGCAGCTGTCCGGAGCGGGGCATTTCTGCGACGGAGATCTCGCGGATCCCCCGAAACGAGGCGACCACTTCCAGCGGAACTGGAGGGAGGTCCGCCTCTGCCATCTCCAGGAGTTTGTCGACCAGCGCTTCGATCGCCGCGATTGGCTGGTCCCTATCTGCGAGTCGGCAGAGCGCTTGCGCCGCTGAAGTCATCGCCATCGCGGAGAACCCTCACCGGTCGCGTTGTTCCTGGATTCGCATCCGGATGGAGTCGTAGATGTACGCCCAGTCCTCGGACGATACGGGCTTCTGACCGCGATAGCTGATTCCCATCAGCATCTGGATATCCGCTTCAGGCAGTCCTCTGTCCTTAGCGAACGTCCGAAGCCCGTCTGGAATCTCCCGGTGGGCCGGGGCCTCGCCCTTGTCCTCAGGATCAAGGAGGTCAGCCACCGTCGCACCAAGTTGCTTTGCGATTCGGTACAGCGTTGCCGCCGAAGGCCTCCCGGCCGAGCCTGACTCCAACTCGTAGAGATATCCCTTTGAGACTTGGGCCATCCGCGCGAGCTCAGGCAGCGTCAGGCCCTGTTCGAGTCGTTTTTGCCTGATGCTCTCTCCAACTCGCATGCCGCTCATAGTACCGGCCATGGTTCTCCAGCGCGAACCGCACAAGTCTTGACGAGCGAACTCTGAACCTGCTAGGTTCTCTATCGAGAACCCAGGGTGGCGTGCGGATTCGCCGCCACAGGAGGAGACGCCGGCATGGCCGAGAACCACAGGGTTACGTGCATCAACAAAAGCGACCGGTATAACCCGCATGAGCGCATACGTTCTATCGGGGGGAAGAACGCGGATGGCACAGCCTGGAAGTTGACCCAGCAGGCCGCGATCGAAGGCATCGAGTCGGGCAAGTGGTCCTTCTATGTCGAGAGGCCGGCTGGCGACCGAGTGCGGGTGGTTGTTGCCCTCAGCGCGGCCGGCAACAAGTACCTTAAGACCGAGGCAGATGGAGACCAGCCGAACAACCTCCTGGCGCTCCCGGAGTGCCCGTGATACGTCGCGCCGCCTTATGGCGCCCTTGCCAACGGGCCACCTCGCGCGCCTGGCCTGTTCGCATCCGTCATCTGGGGAGAAACGGCTCACCGGTCAGAAGGAGCGCCGTGGTGGGGATCCCTCATACTTCGCGTGAGCATTGAATGGTGGTACTCGTGGGCGTTCAGAGTGCAGGTCCGGAACCGGTCGGCTTTGTCCTTGGGACCGAGGATGCAACCCCGCTCGACTTCTGGGTCGCAGTGCAGCCGGGGTCCTACCTCCAGCTGGATGATGTGGTCGCGCTAGAGCGCGTCCTTCCATCGGGCGAGGTCGTGGGCATCTTCGGCGTCGTCAGCCAGGTCCGCGCCCGGCACGAGGGTGCCCGGTTCGACAGCGACGTGTTCCTTATCCGCAGCGGCGTCCTTCCGGCGGAAGTTGTTGAGGCCGCGAACATAACATCGACGCGCTTCGAACCCGAACTCTTCGTCCCGCCGATCCCGGGCTCGCCAGTGCGCAAAGCCGAGGGTGCAGAGCGCGAGCAGGCGCTCTACTTCGACGGCATGGAGCGACGGCTGCCTATCGGCCTTTCCCGCGATGGCCAGCCAGTCTTCGCGAACTTCGACTTCATGGACGGTACACGCGGCGCACATGTCAACATCAGTGGCATCTCCGGAGTCGCAACCAAAACCTCGTACGCCTGCTTCCTTCTCTACAGCCTCTTCCGCTCAAAGCTGATGGGCGGCGCCGGTCTCAATGCGAAGGCGCTCATCTTCAACGTGAAGAGCGAAGACCTCCTCTTCCTCGACAAGCCGAACCTGCGCCTCGACGTGCAACGGCGCGCCCGGTATGAGTCCCTCGGCCTTCCTGCCGGGCCCTTCCCTTCGGTCGAGTTCTGGGCGCCACCCCGACGGAATGTGCCTTCCGCGATCCCAGATGTGCACGGCCGGACCGAGGGAGTGACGGCCTTCTTCTGGACTCTAGCCGACTTCTGCAGCAGCGACCTCCTCCCATTCCTCTTCGCCGACGCCGAGGACGAACGGGCGCAGTACCCGATCGTCCTCCACAACGTTATGGCGAAGCTGCGCCAGGGAAAGGCCGGCACGGACGGCGCAGTCATCATCGAAGGGGAGACCTGCCGTACCTTCCGTGAGCTCGTGGATCTCATCGCCGGTCGTGTCGATGACGACACCACCGACTGGGGAGGGCGCGCAGTCACACCCGGCACGCGAAACGCCTTCATCCGTCGGCTCGAAGGCGCTGTCCGCCACATCGGCCACCTCATCCGCGCGGACATCCCCGGTGCCACCGACCACGCCATCCGCTTCCAGCAGCAGGTCACCGTCGTCGACATTCACAACCTCAACGACCGGGCCCAGCGCTTCGTTGTGGGGGTCATCCTCCGCCAGGTTTTGGACACCAAGGAGCGCCAGGGTCGGCCAGACCCCCTTCAGTTCGTGGTTTTGGACGAGCTGAACAAGTACGCACCCCGTGAGGGCTCAAGCCCGATCAAGGAGATTCTTCTCGACATCGCTGAACGAGGCCGCTCGCTCGGCATCAGCCTGATCGGCGCCGAACAGACCGCGAGCGAAGTCGAGCGACGAATCGTCGCGAACTCGTCCCTGCGCGTCGTCGGCCGCCTCGACAGCGCGGAGGCGGGCCGCGAAGAGTATGGATTCCTGCCGGTCAGCACCCGCCAGCGCGCGACCATCCTCAAGCCTGGCACTATGGTAGTCTCGCAGCCGGAGATCCCGGTCCCACTCGTCATCGAGTTCCCGTTCCCAGCATGGGCTACCCGCAATGACGAGGCTGGCCCGGCGCCCGGCTCCGTGCCGCTCGACCCATTTGATGGCCTCGTGGAGGAGCCTTCTCAATGAGGATCCTCCACACTTCCGATTGGCATGCTGGGCGGACCGTCCGCGGTCGCAGCCGCGACGACGAGCTCCGCGCGGTCCTATCCGAGATCACCGGGATCGCTCGCGATGAGGGCGTTGATATCGTTGTCGTGCCCGGTGACACGTTCGACCACGCTGCGCCATCGGCTGCGGCGGAGACGATCGTCTACGATGCGCTCCTCGCCCTTCGTGATGCCGGCGCGCGCGTGGTTCTTGTTAGCGGAAACCACGACAGCGCCCTCCGCCTCCATGCGGTGAAGCCCTTGCTGGAGCGCCTCGGCGTTGTCACTGGAGCCCTGCTTCAGCGGCCGGGCGAGGGTGGTTGCGTCAACATCTCGGTCGAACGCACAGGCGAGGTCGCGCGCGTCGCTCTCCTCCCGTGGATGAGCCAGCGCGGCATCATCACCGCCCAGACGCTGATGGAGCAGGAGACGGCCGCCCAGCAGCTGAAGTACGCGGCGCGCTGTGCCTCGGTGCTGGCTGCCCTGTGCGACGGCATGGACAGCAGCCAGAGCGTTAACATTCTCGCCTCCCACATTTGCCTCGCCAACGCCGCCCTCCCTGATGGAGGCGACGACCGCACGTTCGCCTCGCTCCTTGGCGGCGGCGAACGCAGGGCCGAAACCATCTTCGACTACTGGGTATCGCCGCAAGCGCTTCCCTCACACCTGCACTACGCCGCCCTCGGTCACATCCATCGCCAGCAGCAGATCGGCGCCGCGGGATGCCCGGCCTGGTACTGTGGCGCGCCCATGCAACTCGATTTTGGCGAGAAGCCCGTCGGCCAGGGCGTCCTCCTTATTGACGCCGCGCCCGGCAAGCCCGCCAGCGTTCGGCCGATCCCGCTCGGCTCGGGCCGCAAGATGCTCATCGTCACCGGCTCACTCGCGGAGGTTCGGGCAAAGATCGAGAACGGCGCCACCGCCGATGCGTGGCTGCGCGTCGACCTTGATGAGGTCCCGCGCCCCGGGCTCGCTGAGGAACTGCGGGACCTATCCGCGAACATCGTCGACATCCGGCTCATCCGGGAGGCAGGGGCAGCAGAAGGGTCCGTCGCGACCCGCCCCGATGGCCCCATGGAACTCTTCCACGCCTACCTCGAATCGCGCGGCGAGGTTGAGCCGGCGGTCGAGACCCTCTTCGCCGAACTCCTCTCGGAGGTTGCAGACTGATGCGTCCCATCCTGCTCGAAATGGAGGGCTTTTCATCGTTCCGGCAGAAAGCCGTGCTTCGCTTCGACGACTGCGATCTGTTCGTCCTCACTGGCCGCACCGGCTCCGGCAAGTCCAGCGTAATCGACGCCCTCACGTTTGCCCTCTACGGCTCCATCTCCCGGCTCGATAACGCTGGCGCGGTCGCGCCCGTTATCAACCAGGGCTCAATTCGGGCGCGCGTCAGTCTGACGTTTATGGCCGGCAGCCACCGCTACACGCTTACCCGCGAGGTCTCGCGGAAATCAAGCACAAAGGCCGCGTTGGAGCGCGACGATGTCCCCGTCGCAGCCTCTGTGCGTGAGGTCGACCGCGAGATCGAGTCGCTGCTCGGCTTGAGCTTCGAGCAGTTCACGAAGTCCGTCGTCCTCCCCCAGGGCGATTTCGCCGAATTCCTCCACGCCAACACGAAGGACCGCCAGGACCTCTTGGTGAAGCTGCTCGACGCCGAGCTCTTCCGCCGTGTCCAGAAGCAGGCGAGCGGACGTGCCGCGACCCTGAAGGCGGACCTCGACGCTACAGAGAACAACATCGTCCGCGAACAGACGACCATCCGTCGCCGCTCTTCGGTGCTCGGCTTCGAGCTCCTCGACGACCACCTGTCGGAGGAAGACGAGGACGCCGCGATCGACGCCGGCACGCTTCGTGTCGGTGCACTCTCGTCACTGGTGAAGGGCGTTGAAGCGGCTGTCGCGGAGCTTCAGCGCCTCGCCGCAGAAAAGCGCGCCATCGACGACGAATCGGCGCGCTGCCGGACGGCTTCCTCCCAGTTGGAAGCAGTCGTAGCCCCGCCCGCGCTGCAGGACCTTCACCAACGTCTCGACGGCGCGCGGGCGGCCGTCCGTGCCGCCCAAGAGGCGCTGCAAGTGGCAGAGGATGCGCAGCTCGAAGCCGAGAAGTCCCTGACCGCTCTCCCGCCGCGCGCCGATGTCACTGCGATCGTGAAGCTCTGGGGACAGAATGCCGCCCAACTCGACCTGCTTGGACCAGCCGAGGATGCCCTCGTGACGGCGGTGGCGAATGCCGTCAACGCCGTCGCCGAGCACCAGTCGGCCGAGATGTTTGCCGCGCGCGCGATGGCTGAGCGCGAGCGCGTGCTCCAGCAAAATCATGCCTTCGCTGCCGCACGAGGACTCGCTGCAGGCGATGCCTGCCCAATCTGTGGCGAAACCCTGGCGGATGCCCCAGCTCTCCCCACACCGGAGGGCATCGACGCCGCACAGACGGCGCTCGCCCGGGCCGAGGGTGCGGTGGAGGCTGCCCGCCGCATCGTGAACACGACCGGCAAGACTGAGGCCGTAGCTCGCGAAAGACTCGATGGCCTCATCGCCCTTAAGGCCCAGATCGAGCGAGAACTCGACGGCAAGGACGCGTTGTCCGCCTGTCGTGACACTCTCGGTCAGATTGCGCTAGCCGAAGCTGCAGTAAGCCAAGCGCGCGGTGCGCTGACCGCCGCGCGGGACACGCTCACGAATGGACGCAAGGCGCTCTCCGCCCTCGACGACGAGACCACTGCCGCCTGGGCAACCTTCAGTGAGCGCACCACCGCCTGCGCGGCCCTTGGCACGCCACCTTATCGCAAAGAGAACGACCTCGCTGGAAGCTGGGCCGCGCTCGAAGTATGGGCTCGTGCCGAAGCAGCCGGCTACCACGAGAAGGCGCAGGTCGCCGCAACCACGGCAACCCAACTTGCGGAGCAGGCCCAAGCCCAAGCCCACGCCCAGTACAACGACTGTGCCGCGCTGGCCGTCGTCGTCGAGCCCGGCCAGCAGCCGCTCCTCGCTGCCAACGCCGCACACACCCACGCGGAGCGCGACCTCGCGGATCTTCAGGCCGCGACTGGCGAGCGCCGTCGCCTGGACAACGAGCGCACATTGCTCCGCACCAACTGGCAGGCGGCCGAATCGCTCAACAGCCACCTCCGCGCCAATCGCTTCGAACAGTGGTACCTCGAAGAAGCACTCAGCCGCCTCCTCGAGGGCGCCTCGGCGACGCTGCGCGAACTGAGCGCTGGCCAGTACTCCCTCAAGCTCGACGAAAACCGCAAAGACTTCCTCGTCATCGACCACACCAACGCCGACGAGACACGACCGGTTAAGACGCTCTCCGGCGGCGAAACCTTCCTCGCCTCTCTCTCGCTTGCTCTCGCCCTCGCCGACGAGATCGCCCTTCTCGCGCCCGCCACCGCACCCCGGCTCGAAGCCCTCTTCCTCGACGAAGGCTTCGGCACGCTTGACCCCGACACGCTCGACACCGTCGCCGGGGCTATCGAAGAACTTGGCGCACGCGGACGCATGGTCGGCATCGTCACCCATGTGCCCGAGCTCGCCGAACGCGTGCCCGTCCGGTTCAGGGTCACGAAAGTGGGCGGCACTTCCCGCATCGACCGAGAACCATGAGCAAGCGCTTTACCGTCGAGTCCTGGGCCCCCGAGTTCGGCGCTCCCTTCGACGTCGATCCGGAACCCGACGATCACAAGGCCAGAGTCGACGCCAGTGTCGAGATGGACCCGGGCGCTTGGCGTGCGATCCAAGTCCATTCACCACCAGCGCAAGCCGTGGCCTTCGTCGACGGCGTCCGTCGCATTGATGCGCGCCTCTGGGTGGAGGAGGAAGATAGCGTCCGGCTTGCGCTGTGTGCGTCCTACGCGGCGGGCGCCGTTCACTGTGACGGTGTAGCCAAGGTAGTCTCCGCTCAGGTTGCGAGAAGCGTCGTCGGGCCGGCTAGCCTGGGCCCGATTCTCAGCAGCGTCGGCACGTTCGAAGCCATCCCGGCCGCCACGGACGCTCTCCCAGACCTCGTGAACCACGTCCAGATCGCGCTCCAGGAGCTCGAGGCTTCGGTCACCCAGTCACTCGGGCCGGTGCCACTCCTCGTTGTCGATGGTTCCCTCACGGGCCGCGAGAACGTACCCAACGTTGTCGGCTACCTGAAGAGCCATCAGGTTGTCTATCTCGACGGCGCGCCCGGACAGGTTGTCGCCCAACTCACACCAGGTGAGCGGACGCCCGTATTCCTCGTCGAGACGACCTGGAGCCGCTATTCCTGGTACTTGCGCCTCCCCGGTGGCCGCGGGCATCCCTGGTCCGGTATCGTCCGGTGCGAGGCCTCGGCCTCGCGCTCGCCCGCCGACGCCATCCACCTCGCCGATCTTGCTGCCGCCACGATCCCCGCCTTCGCTTCGGAAGAGTACAAGGACCCGCGAGCACCGCAGAACCTGTATCCCGTAGCGGGCCTCGAGCGTGAGCTCAAACGGCGCCTGGGGGATCCCGGCCTGGTTTATCGCGGCCTCCTTCGGGCGAGCCAGGTTTCCGCGCCGAGCTAACCTTCTGGCGGCTAAACCGGCTCTCGTCGGCCGCTCCGGGTGCGGTCAAACACAGCCAGAACTCCTGCCGCACACATTAGCCGCTCGCCATCGGCGATGACGTTCGTGATGCTCTTGGAGAACTGGGCAGTCCAGACTGCATGCCCACTCCTATCGACCACCGCGAGCCGGTTCCGGTACCAGACGAACAGGTCGTTTCCTACGAGGCCAATGTCCCGGGGCGGCTCTTCGAACTCCGCGAAGCTCCGCAGCTCGTCCTCCTCGAGGCAGAACAAGATGCCGTCGCACCACGCGGCGGCCAAGGAGCCGTTGCGACCGACGACTGGTCTCGCCCACCCGTTGCCGAGCGCATGCGTCCCGCGGACACGTCCCGTCGAATCCAGGTGGAGTAGCTTTCCATCGCTCGAGCCTACGAAGACGGAACCGAGCGCAGGCGCGAGGTGCGAGACCGTCGGGCCAGGCCCCGTGAGCGTCACTGTAATGCCGAGGAAGGACTCATCGTCATCGTCGGGGCCGTTCCTCATCAGGGTCTCGTATGCGGCGTGAACCCGCCTGAAACGGTCGGCTGTGGCTGCGTCACCGGGGTGCCGGTCAGGGTGGGTGTCCATGGCCCGAAGTCGGTACGCCCGCTTCACGTCGTCCGGAGTCGCACCGCGCTCCAACCCGAGCTCTGAACGCGCCTCCTGAGACGAGAGGCCGTCACTGAGTGGCACGGACAGTGTGTAGCTTTTGGGCTCGCTCGGCAGCTCGAAGTGCCAGACCGTCTTGCCGGCCGGGCTGATACCGTAGAGATGCCCCATGCTCGAAACGACGACCTGTTCGCCTGTCCAGGTCACGTAGTAAGGGCACGGGCGGGAGTAGGCATCGCCATCCTTGTTTGCCCCGGGCGTGGTCCAGCGCCAGAGCGCTTTCCCGTCGAGACCGAACGCATGGAGGCCGCCGTCCCGGCAGCCGACGTACCAGGAGTCTCGGCCGGCGGCAATCTGCGATGTCGCATCCGGGACCTGTCCGGCGTTGATGACATCGGCATCGGGCGAGATGAACCACAACCGTGTCGGTCCCTCGCCGATTCTTGCGGTTCGCGCGGCTCCAATGCTCCACCCGGATTGAGAGAACCGAGCCTCAGTGAAGCCGGGCAAATTGTCGCGGCGAGCGAGTCCGGCGCCGTCCGCCAGCGCGAGATCGACGATGCTTCCCACGTCCTTGCTAACGCCGTAGGCGCGGACCATTCCGTCCAGGACCGCCAGCTCACGAATCGGCGGGCTCACTCGGACCTGGAAGCGAAGCTCGAACGCCCCGTCCCCTTCCCGAACCGAGAATGCGGCCACGTCGGCCCGCTTCCTTCGTTCAGTCCTCGCCTGGCAGCGTTCCAGCCGTTTGCGGAGTTGCTCCTCAACATTGGCAGGCATCTTGCGCCGAAGCGCTTCTTCGATGACCCCGATAGCGCCAGCGTAATCCTTCCGCCGTTCGAGGTGCATCGAGAGCCTGTTGGCGGTCGTCGGATCGTCGCTGCCGTCTTCGAACGCGTCTTTCCAAAGGCGGAGGGCTTCGGCGAGTTCACCGGAACGCTCGAGTATCTCCCCGAGATCTCCTATCGCCGCCCAGCATGCCGCTGTCACGCCCGCCTTCGCTGTCGAATCCACGACTCTCCTGGCCACCGCCAGCGCGAAGCCCGACGCGCCTGACCGGTCGGCGCGGCGGGCATGCGCAAGAAGTTCCTCCCACGGAACCTCAGCGGCATCATTGGTACCCCCCAGCGCTGGCGCCGAGCGCAACGCGGTATCGAACAGGCCGTCTATGTCCTGGCGCTTGGCCATTACCGTCATGTAGTCGTACCAGATGGCCGGGATATCGGTGCCCAACGCGATGGCTTCCGCGAGCGTCTCAGATGCTTGGTCCACCTGTTCCAGGTCCAGAAGGAACGCGCCCAAGCGTCCCAGGGCATAGTGGACGTCTGCGGGTTCGTGGCGGCGATAAGCCTCGACTCCCTGTCTCAGAAGCCGCTCGGCGCCTACGAAGTCCTTCGCTTCCCAGGCCTGCAATCCTTCGGAGACATAGTCAATGGGCCGCTCGTACCTGATCGTCCGACGAATTTGGCTGTTGTTCGTTCGGCTCTCCTCCGTGTCAGGCGGTGGGCCGAACAGCCGCTTCAACCAACTCACTCTTGCCCCCTTGTTGCCAGCGCGGCCACTCTCAGTCGACGGCTATGCCGATCAGCTGCCAGAAGACCGCCTCGGCGATAATCCGGCTTCCGTACGTTCGAGCCTTCCTCGCCTTGCCTGACGCTGATTGCGGATCTGCCACGACGAGAACGTCCAGCTTCTTTGTTACAGACTCAAGAACGACGAGGCCGGCTACACGCGCAAACTCATGCGCTTGTTCTCGGGTCACTGCGCAGCCGTTGATTGTCGCCTGCAGCGCACCGGTGAAGCAGACGGTGGTTCCGGCGGGAAGCGCCGCGGGCCGGGTGTGCTCGGGTGCCCCTGCCTCGACGCCAGGCGATCGAGTGATGGCGCCCTCAACCAGGGCCGCGCCCAATCCCAGGAACTGACCGACGAGACGGAGATCCGCCGCCTCCATATCGGATACCACGCCATCCTGCCAGGCGGTCCTGGTTAGCGACTCAAAAAGGTGGCGATGGAGCCCTTCAACAACCGCCGCCGAGAGCTCTTCAGACTGGGCCACAGATGCGAGCTGGCGTGCTTCCTCCGGGGAGAGGTATCGATCTTCGAGCGCCCTCTCCAGCAGGTCCAGATAGACAGCTTCGTTGGGGGAAGTGCCCGCGGTCTCCGTGGGGAGCTCTGCAACAAGCCGTGCGAGGTAGCCACGTTCGAACACGGCGAGCCGACTGGCCTCGCTCCGCAACAGTACTCGTCCCGTCGCGGGCAGCGGGGGCCATGCCTCGGGTTTCGGCTCGCAAAGGCACCCACACGAATTTAGGTCCAGCGTGACTCTCGCCGGGCGCGCCTGATACCAATGCGTGAGGACTTCGGCTGCTGCCCTGGCATCATTGATGGCCGTGTGCGACCCCGTGTAGTTGATTCCCAGGCTGGAACAGACCTCCGCCAGCCTGCGGCCTAAGCCTCCGCTGGCCGCAAGGCGCATCGTGCAAAGATGCGGTAGCGCTGGCGCATCGATCCCGGCCCGATGAAACTCCGCATCCAGGAACCCGATGTCGAAGCGCGAGTTGTGGGCAACGATGACCCGGGTGCGAAGTGCGGTTACTACATCGGGGCCGATCTCAGCGAACGAAGGGGCGTGTGCCAGGTCAGCCATGCGGAGACCATGGATGTGCTGCGCGCCGAGATCTCGAGATGGGTTGACGAGCGTCTCGTACTCACATTCGATGCCGCCATCCAGGCTGAAGAGGACGATTCCCACCTCAACGACGCGGTCGTGTGCCTGGGGAAACAGGCCTGTGGTCTCGAGATCGAGCGCGGCGAACCCGTAGTCCCTCAGGCTTCGCCCCCTGGCAACGGTTGCCGGCATTTCCTGTGGTGCCGTCGTCGGTGTCGAGGGCTGAGCTGGCCTGAGGAACCTTCGAAGCATTGTCTGTCTCGCTCCCGCCCGAACTATACGCTGAGAGGCCTCGGCTGCTCACGCGCCGTGCGCGCGGCCGCCAGGATGTGGCTTGCGAGCCGGTGCGACGGGTTCGGCCTGCGATTAAGCGCCAGAACCGGATCAGCGCCCAGCTCCTTTGTCGCCGCCGTCCCCCGCGTTTCGTGGCACTATGCCCACATCTGCCGGGTTAGGGACGGTTGATGCTGCCTTACCTTGAGGCTATCGGTTGACCCTCAAACGCGGACTCTTACGAAGGCCGGACAGGCGATCCTGTACGATGATGTTGGTAGAATCGCTCAGAGAGTGACTATGGCAACAGCGACATATAGCGAGGATCAGCGCCGCCCGTATGGAGAACTGGCGGGTGTTAGATCGACGGCGTAACCGACTCGATCGAGTGACATCGTGCCTCACATCTGTGGCTCGAATTCCACGTCTGGTCCCGGATCGGCCCAGCGATTGTGGTGGATGGCCCCTGCGAGAGGCCTCCGCTCGCGCCAGCCAGTTCGCTCCAGGTCCGGAGCGTCTTCAAGGTGCGTCACGGGGCCAAGGCAGAGCCACGCCACTGGCTGAATCCGGGACGGCAGATGGAGCAGATCCCCCGGGAACTCCTCCCGGTAGAACGACACCCAGCCCACGCCCAGGCCCTCCGCGGTCGCGGGCAGCCAGAGATTTTGGATTGCCATGCAGACGGAGTAGACGCCCGTTGATGCGATAGTGCTGCGGCCAAGGACGGTCGGAGCGCCCCGGCTCTCGTCGTAGGTCACGACAAGCGAGATGCTCGATTCAAGAATGCCTTCGATCTTTAGCCTGGCGAATAGGGAGGATCTCTCGCCATCGAGCAGGGCGGCGAACGCCGCGCGCTCATCCTGCACGTGCCGCCAGAATGCCTGCCTGATCGGCTGGTCGTCGATGATGATGAAATCCCACGGCTGGCTCAGGCCGACGCTGGGAGCGGCGTGTGCGGCTTCGAGGATCCGCCAGAGCGCACTCGGATCGATGGGGTCGCCGGTGAACTGCGCGCGAACGTCCCGGCGCTGGGTGATCGTCTCGTAGAGGTCGTGCGTCATCCCTGTTCCGCTGCCCGCCCCCGACGCTTCAGCCACAGTGGCAGTCCGCTGGCGAGAAGGACGGCCTCGTCGGCGGCGGTGGCAAAGCGCTGGTTCACCAGCCCGAGGGCGTCGCGGTAGTACCGCGACAGCCTGTCCGCGGGCACGATTCCCCACCCGACCTCGTTCGAGACGGCAATCATGGCGCCGGGACGCCGTTGCTGCTCAGCCAGGAGTCCGTCGGCCGCATCGAGACAGGCCGCAATGACCCGTTCAAAGGTCTCCGGCGACTCGTCCCCGGCCCCGGCATCGCGCATGAATACATTGGCGACCCAGAGGCTCACACAGTCGAGCAGCACGGTCGCAGCGGGGTCTCCGGTCCGCAGCGCCCCGACGAGGTCGAGCGGCTCTTCGATGGTCTGCCATTGCCGGGAACGGCGAGCCCGGTGGCGTGCGATCCGCCCGGTCGTCTCCTCGTCGAGCGCTTCCATCGTGGCGAGGTAGACGACCGGGCCCCGGTTCCGCGCGGCGACATCCTCGGCGAAGAGGCTCTTCCCGCTGCGGGCGCCGCCGGTGACGAACGTCAGGAGTCCCATCTGAACTCCCGCCCCGCGAGCGCGAAGATGCGCGGCAGGTCCAGCGAAGACCGGAAGACGTCCGCGACACGGTCGAAGCGGGCATCGAGACTCTGGATCTCAGACGGCCGGTATGGCTTCCCGCGCAGCGCAGCCACCCGCCCGAGGAATGCGTGTCGAAACGCGTCGTTCGCGAACAGTCCGTGCAGATAGCAGCCGAACGCCAGCCCCTGGTTGGCGATGGCTCCCAGCGGCTGACCGCCGTCGTCCCCCGTCAAGGCGACCTCGCCGGGATTGATCCCGGTGATGCCGGCGTGGATCTCGTAGCCAGCCACGGCTGTTCCTCCAGCGCCATTGAGAACCCCCGTGTTGGCGACGACGTGGGCCACGGACTGGCGCGTGACCTTCGATCGGCGAAACTCCGTCACCACGTCGAGCATGCCCAGGCCGTCGACGATGCCAGCCGGCCCTTCGACGCCGAGCGGGTCCTCGATGCGCCTCCCCAGCATCTGAAACCCTCCGCAGATGCCCACCACGGGCACACCCGTCTGCTGCGCGGCCGCGATCGCCTCCGGGAATCCCCGCTCGCGCAACCAGGCGAGGTCGTCCCGCGTCGCCTTTGTGCCGGGGAGGACGATGAGGTCGGCGCCGGTGAGCTGCTCCGGGCCGTCAGCGTATCGGAGGCAGATGTCCTGCTCCGCCGCCAGGGGATCGAAGTCGTCGAAGTTGGAAATACGGGGCAGCCGGACGACTGCGACGCAAAGCTGTCCAGATACGAACGGTTGGTCGGAGGCCCGCTCGAGAGCAACGGCATCCTCCTCGGGCAGCCCGTGCTGGTGGACCCATGGCACCACGCCAACGACGGGGACGCCGGTGAGCTTCTCGATGTCGGTCAGGCCCGGTTCCAGGAGGGATGGGTCGCCGCGGAAGCGGTTGATGATGAAACCACGGACGAGCCGTTGCTCCTCCGGGTCGAGCAGGTGGTGCGTCCCGAAGAGGTGCGCAAAGACGCCGCCGCGATCAATATCACCCACGAGCAGAACGGGCGCCTGCGCGTAGAGCGCGACGCGCATGTTGGCGATGTCGCGCGCCTTGAGGTTGATCTCCGCGGGGCTGCCGGCCCCCTCGATGATCACGAGGTCGAAGACGGCCCGCAGCCGATCGAGGGCGGCGGTGACCTCGCCCCAGATGACTGCCTTCGCATCCTGGTACTGGGCCGCCGCCAGCCTTGCGAACGGCCTGCCGTTGACGATCACCTGCGAGCGGTGGTCCGCTTCCGGCTTGAGCAGGACCGGGTTCATATCGACATGCGGCGCAAGGCGGGCGGCGAGCGCCTGCACCGCCTGCGCCCGGCCGATCTCGTGCCCCTCGAACGTGACGGCCGCGTTGTTCGACATGTTCTGCGCTTTGAACGGCGCGACTCGTACACCTTCCTGTTCAAACAACCGGCAGAGGCCGGCCACGAGGAAGCTCTTCCCCGCAGATGACGCCGTCCCCTGTACCATCAGCACGGTTCCCTGGCTCATGAGACACACTCCAGAAGGTCGCCGAGCAGCCGGTCTGCCTGCCCGGCGCGGGGGATAGCGACGCGAATGTGCGTCGGCAAGCCGAAGGACGAGCAGTCGCGGACGACCCATCCGCGCTGCAGGAGCGCCTTCCGTACCCGCGGCGCATCGCCCGCGCGGAGGAGGACGAAGTTGGCGGACGACGGGCCGGTGGGGATCCCGGCCACGGAGAGCGCACGTTGAACGTGAGCGCGGGTCGCCGCGACGAGCTCGCGCGATTCGTCTGCGAACGCCCGCTCATTGAGCGCCTGCAGTCCGGCTGCTGCCGCCGGGGCACTTACGCTCCAGCACGGCTGCAGCCGTTCCACGGCAGCGATGATCCCCGGTTCGGCGGCAAGGAAACCGAGCCGAAGCCCGGGGACCGCGTGTAACTTCGTCAGTGACCTCACGAGTGCAAGCCCGGGAGCCGGCTGCATCCGCTCGTCCCGCGGCCAGGCGAAGTCCATGTACGCCTCATCGACGACCAGAACGCCCCCGGCGTCAACGACGCACTGGTGCATGCGGTAGAGAACCGAACGGGGGACCAGCAGCCCGGTCGGATTGTTCGGGTTGCAGAGGAAAACCAGGCCGGGTCTTAGCTCCTGAATCGCCTCGCTCAGTGCCACCTCCGGGAGGGCGAACTCAGGCGGCTCGGCCCGCACCTCCGCGACCGTCATGCCGGCTGCCTCCGCCGCGGCCCGGTACTCGCCGAAGGTGGGGCCCACGATGAGCGCCGTGCTCGACTGCCGCGCGAAGGCCTGGCAGAGCAGGTACAAGACCTCGGTGGAGCCGTTGCCCGCGAGGACCTGGCAAGGGTCGACGACGGCGGCCTCCGCGTACCGGTTGCGAAGCGTCGCCGCATCCGGCTCCGGGTAGCGTTCGAGCACGGCCGTCCGCGCCGCGGCCACGACCCGCTCATGTGGGCCGTAGGGGTTCAGGCTCGCACTCAGGTCGATGAGCGCGATTCCCTGCGCCTCTGCCTCCCGGAGCTCCGCAACCGTGACCCCACCGTGGATTACGCGCGCCATCGGCGTCCTCCTTCGTAAACGGCTCCCACGGTCAGCAACAGTGCGGCGCCGAGGGCCAATACGCCCGTGTGGTTGGCGCGCATGATGTCTGCAGGTCCCGGCGGCCGCCCTGGCGCGTTGAGGACGTGATGGCCTCGCTTTTCGAGGCGAACCGCAAGCCCATGGGCCATCGCCGCCATCGGCCACCCGGAGTTCGGACTTGGCGTGGCAGCGTGGTCGCTCCAGGCGCCGCGCAGGGCAGCCCGGGGTGCCCCACCGGCGCAGGCGATCAGCAGTGCCGTCAGCCGCGCCGGGACGAAGTTGAGCAGGTCGTCCAGCCGCGCCGCCGGCGTGCCGAACCAGCCCCTGGCGTGGTAGCCGACCATTGCATCGAGCGTGTTCACCGCGCGATACGCGAACGCTGCCTCGAGACCGGCGAGAAGATACCAGCCCAAGGGTGCGACCACGCTATCCGAGAGGTTCTCCGCGACCGACTCGACCGCCGCGGAGGCGAGCAGCGCTTGGTCCAGTGAACCCGTGTCGCGACTGACCATGCGCGCCGCGGCCGAGCGCGCGGCGTCGAGAGCGCCCAGCGCGAGTGGCTCCCGAACAGCCTCCGCATGGGCGAGGAGGGCCCGCGCCGCGAACGCTTGCTTAAGAAGCGCCGCTTCCACGGGCACGCTGAGCCAGCCCGGGAGCGTATCGGAACAACGGCGCCCGAGCTGCCCGACGCCGATCGCCGTGGCCAGCGCAGCCGCGAGCAGCCCCACGCCGGCGGCCGGGGCTGAACGCCGTCCCGAGTGCGGCGCCATCCGGTCGAAAAGCGCGGCGCCCCGCCCGAGCCAGGCGACCGGGTGGTACTGGTTCGGCAGCTCCCCGAAGGCGGCGTCGAGCGCGAGCGCGGTCAGAACGACCGCAACCCGTCGGCGGATCATGGAAGCCCCCATCCGCTGCGCATCCCCGGGTGGGCGAGGATGGCTGCGCCGGCCAGCAGGCCGGCTGTCTGGCTGAGCTCGACTGCAGCGCCGAGAGCATCGCCGTTGAGGCCACCGAACCGCCATGCACACAGGGCCGCAACGCCTGCCGCGGAACCGACCACGACCGCCCAGACAATGAGGCCGGCGACTGAGCCGAGCGCGGCAGCGATCAGGAACGAGCAGGCAAGCGAAGCGCCTACGGCCCCGTTCGAGGCGCCGTTTCGGGCCGCTGCCACCATGCGGCTTTCCGCCAGCGGTGGCAGGGCCCGCATCGCCAGGGGCAGCGCCGCGCGAGCCGCCGCCGGCGAGACAAGGAGAAGCAGCGCACCGTGCCAGGGCGAGCAGGCCGAAAGCGCCGCGACCTGCAGCGTGAGGACAAGCGCCACCGCCACGACCCCGAACGTGCCATGGTGGACGTCGTGCAGGATGGCGATCCGCCGCTCCTGGTCCACAGGCGCGAGAGCGGCGTCGGACGCGTCGGCAAGGCCGTCGAGGTGGAGCATCCCGGTGACCATTGCCAGCGCCGTCACGGCGAGGGCGCCCGGTACGAGGGTTCCGGGCCAGACCCATGCCGCAAGGAGCCAGCAGCCGGCGGCGAGGGTGCCAACCAGCAGCCCGGCCACCGCGAACCAACCGAGTCCTGCACCGGGCGCCTGCAGCCGGCCCGGCACGGGTAGTGCGGTGAGCAGCGCAACTGCGGCGAGAGCCCCGTTCACGCCTCGCCCCGCGATACGCTGGCGGACTCAAAGGTGGCCATCTCGCACAGCACTCGAGCTGCCGCACGCACCAGGGGGATGGCGAGCGCGGCGCCGCTCCCTTCGCCCAGGCGCAGGTCGAGCGTGAGCAGCGGCTCCAGCGCCAGCGCGTCGAGCATGATGCGGTGCCCCGGTTCGACAGAACGGTGGCCGGCGATCAAGTACGGCCGTACCCCTGGGGCGATGCGGTCCGCGACGAGCGCGGCGGCGCCGCAGATGAACCCATCGAGCAATACCGGGATGCCCGCCCTGGCGCCGCCGATGACCAGGCCCGCGAGGGCGGCGATCTCGAATCCGCCGACGGAGGCCAGCGCGTCAAGCCCGTCGTCCGGGCCAGGCCGGTGCAGATCGAGCGCGGCACAGATGACCCGGCACTTGTTTGCCCAGGCGTTGTCGTCGATGCCGGTCCCCCGGCCGGTGACCTCCTCGGGCGGGCGGCCGGTGAGGGCGGCGACGAGCGCCGAGGCTGCCGTCGTGTTGCCGATGCCCATCTCCCCGAGGGCGAGGAGGTCAGCGCCGGCGGCGGCTTCTTCGGAAGCGACCTGGAGCCCGAAGGCAATGGCGGCGAGTGCTTCGCCCCGGGTCATCGCCGGTTCCCGCGCGAAGTTGCGGGTGCCCGCGCGAACGCGGCGTACGCGCAGGCCGGGTTGCTCGTTGAGGGCGGCGCGGCTACCGGCATCGAGCACAAGGAGGCCGGCCCCGGCGGCGGCGGCAAGCACATTGATGGCGGCGCCCCCGGAGAGGAAGTTCGCCAGCATCTGGCCGGTCACCTCGGAGGGGTAGGCCGAAACGCCCTCCTCCGTGATGCCATGGTCACCCGCGGCGACGACGACGAGCGGACGCTCGACGGCGGGCAGTGCACGGCGCTGAATACCGGCCAGTTGCACGCCGAGGAGTTCGAGGCGGCCAAGACTTCCCCTCGGTTTCGTGAGCTGGTCCTGGCGATCGAGCGCGGCGGCCATCGCCTCCGCATCCAGCGGCCGGATGGCAGCGATGGCTTCGCCAAGCGCGGCCTCGTCTCTTCTGGCTTGCTCGTTCATTCCCTGGGTCCTTTACACGTGTCGATGAATCGTTGGGCCGCGTCCGGGGACGCGGCGAAGTGCAGGTGGAGGTAGGAACTCCAGACCGAGCCCAGGGCGAAGCCATCAAGCCGTCCGGGATCCTGGAACCGCCAGCATGCCGATGCCTCGGACGGTGGTTCGGCGGCGGAGAGGTGGAACTCGTGGCCGCGAAGGCGATCGCCGGCCTTCGCCACAGGCCCGTCCCGGAGCGCGGTCGCCACGCGGTAGCCAAGCGCGAGGCGCGTGCCCTGCATCGTGCTCAGCAGAGAGGTAAGCCCGGCCATCTCGTAGCGTGAGCCATCCAGTGCGGTGAGCGATTGCCCGAGGTACATGTGCCCGCCACACTCGGCGTAGACGGGCAATCCCGCCGCGGCGTGGGCGCGCAGCGCCTCGTGCATCGGGCGGTTCGCCGCGAGTTCGGCGGCGAACACCTCCGGGTAGCCGCCCCCGATGTACACCCCGCGCGCCCCCGCAGGGAGGGACGCATCCGTCAGCGGCGAGAACGGGAGCAGTTCCGCGCCCCGCGCGACGAGTTCATCCAGGCCATCTTCGTAGTAGAAGGAGAAGGCCGCGTCACGGGCGATGGCGATCGGGACGTGCGCCGCCGCTGTCACGGGCTCTTCGCCGGCCTCGTCCGGGACCTCCGCCGCCAGCGCGAGGAGCGCGTCGATATCGATGCCCCTCGCGGCGGCGGCTGCAATGCTGGCGAGGCTCGTGGACGCGTCTCGTTCGAGCGCGGAGACGAGGCCAAGGTGCCGCCCCGGAAGCGCGAAGGCGTCGTCGCGGTGCATGAGCCCGAGTACGGGCACCTCCGACTGCCGTTCGATCGCCACCTTTGCTGCCTCGAAGTGCCGCTCTCCAGCGATACGGTTCAGCACAACGCCTGCCACTCGGAGGCCGGGGTCGAAGGTGGCATAGCCGAGGACCATCGCGGCCGCGCTGCGGGCCATCGCGCTCGCGTCCACGACCAGTACTACGGGAAGGCCGAGGAGCTTTGCGACCTGCGCGGTGCTGCCCGACTCGTCCTCCCCGCTCCGGCCGTCGAACAGGCCCATCACGCCCTCGACGATGGCGACGTCCGCTCGCTGTGCGGCTCGTCTGAAGGCTCGCACGATCAGCTCGGGTGGCATGATCCACGAATCGAGGTTGCGACAGGGCTGGCCCGAAGCGGTGGTGTGGAACGTCGGGTCCAGGTAATCGGGACCGGCCTTGAAGGCCGCGACGCGCAGGCCGCGTGCGCGAAGGGCGCCGATAATCCCCGCGGTCACGGTGGTCTTGCCGACGCCGCTCTGTGTGCCGCCGATGACGATCGCCTTCAAAAGTCTATCCCTCGCTGTGCCGGGATCCCGCTCTGGTAGGGGTGCTTCACTTCGCGCATCTCGGTTACGAGGTCGGCGGCTTCGACGAGTGCTTCCGGGGCCGCCCGGCCGGTCACGATGACGTGCACGTGAGGTGGCCGTGCGGCAATCGTGGCGGCGGCGTCGCTGGCATCGATCCAGAGATACTGGAGCGGATAGGTGAACTCATCGAGCACAACGAGGTCGTGCTCCCCCGCGGCGATGAGCTCCTTCGCCCGCTCCCAGGCGTCCAACGCCAGCTGCTTCGTATGCTCGATGTCCTTCGAGAGCCAGGTAAAGCCGTCGCCAAGGGGCACAATCTCGATGCCCAGGCGGCCCGCTGCCAGCCGTTCACCGCTCGCCCGCTTCCCCGACTTGATGAACTGCAGCATGGTGGCCCGATAGCCATGGCCGGTCGCCCGCACTACCGCGCCAACAGCCGCCGATGTCTTTCCCTTCCCGTTGCCCGTGTACACCAGGAACAAGCCTCGCACTGGAGCAGTCACGCCTCACCTCCTTGATTGGCTATATGGGGATGCCCCGTGAGCGAATGGACGACGACGGGACTCAGGCACTCCGGGTGCGAAAGCACGCGCAGTGGCGTCCCGTAGGTCCGAACCAGCAGCGGCGCCGTGAGGACTTCTGCAGGCGGTCCGTAGCCCGCGATTCCCCCATCAGCGAGAAGCAGGAGCCGGTCGCAAAACAGCGCCGCGAGACTCAGGTCATGAATGACGACGAGCGCCGCCAGCCCCTCGTCCCGGGAGAGGCGACGAACAAGCCCGAGGATGGATGCCTGGAACCGGAGGTCGAGGTTCGAGGTCGGCTCATCGAGGATGAGGAGCCGCGGTTCCTGTGCCAGCGCCCGGGCGATGCTCACGCGTTGCTGTTCGCCGCCTGAGAGTTCGCCGATCGGTCGCGAGCCGAGGGAGAAGACACCGGCCCGTTCCATCGCCCGCTCGACTGCGGCTCGGTCCTTCGGCGATTCGGCCCCGAAGAGTCCGAGGTGCGGCAGCCGGCCGAGCGCAACCAGCTCGCGGACGGCGAAGCCCGGAGGCGCTGCCGGCTGCTGGGCCACGTAGGCGCAGGTCCGCGCGCGCTCCCCGGGCGATACCGACCGCAGCGCGCTGCCCCTCAAGCGGATGGCGCCCGCAGCGGCTGGCAGGAGCCCGGCCGCCGCGCGCGCGATCGTCGATTTGCCTGCACCGTTAGGGCCACAGAGCGCCATGACTTCGCCGTCGCCCAGCTCGAAGGTCACACCGGAAACGACCGCGCGCCCTCCCAAGCGGACCTCCACGCCTTCGAACGAAAGCTGTGTGTTCATGGCAGGCCCCGCCGCTGCCGGCGAAGCAGGATCAGGAAGAAGGGCGACCCCGCGGCCGCCGTGATGATCCCCACGGGCAGCTCTTGTGGAGCGAGCACCATCCGGGCGCCGAGATCGGCGAGGATGAGGAACGTGGCGCCGAAGAGGAGTGTCACGGGGAAGAGCACGCGATTGTCCGGCCCAACGAGCAGCCGGCAGGCATGCGGGACGATCAGCCCGACGAAGCCGATCAGCCCTGAGAGCGCCACACACACCGCCGTTCCCAGCGACGCCACCACCACCGTCACGATCTTGAGCCGCTCGACGCGGACGCCGAGCGTGGCTGCTTCGTCGTCGCCGAGCTGGAGGGCGTTCAGCCGGTGGGTGCAGAGCAGGAGCACCACCCAGGAGGCCCCGACGTATGGCGACGCGAGCTGCAGCTTCTCCCAGCTCGACGTTGTGAAGTCGCCGTATAGCCAGGAGAAGACGACAAAAGCCTTGGCCTCGTTCAGCATCATCACCAGCGTGGTCGCCGCGGTTGCGGCCGCGGAAACCGCCACGCCCGCGAGCACGTGGTTCGCCGTTGGTACCGTCCGCCCGGAGCGCGCGAGTTCGTACGTGAGCGCAACGGCAGCCAGTGCCCCTACGAAGGCGAAGAGGGCGACGTAGCCGAAGCCGTAGTAGTTCAGCGGTAGCGGAGAGACGATCGCGATGGCCGCGCCCAGGCCCGCCCCGGACGCCACGCCGATGAGGTAGGGGTCGGCCAGTGGGTTGCGAAAGACGGACTGGTAGGTGGCGCCGCTCAATGCCAGCGTCCCGCCCACCATCCCCGCGAGCAGGACGCGCGGCAGCCGGACCTGCCAGACGATGGTGTCTGCGGCCCCAGCGCCACCCTCTCCCTGGAATGTCACGTGACGGAAGATGCTGGCCGCGACTGTGGTCTGCGGGATGCTCACGGCGCCGACGGAGGTGGCAAAGATCACCGCTGCGACGAGCGTCGGGATGCCGGCGGCCAGCACGAGGCGCGCGGCCGGCCGCGCCGCCGGCCCGGCAACCATCGAACGCGCTCGCGCGCTCACTTCAAGTCCGGGTAGAGGATGCCGACGAGCTGCTCCAGCGCGTCCACAACGCGCGGGCCGGGCCGGTTGAACAGGTTGCTATCGATCACGTGGACGCGCCCATTCTTGACGGCAACAATGCCCGCCCAGCCCGGGCGGGCCATCACCGTAGCGGGGCTTTGACCGCCGCTGCCGCCGCCGTCGGCGAGGAGGATGACGGCCGGATTCGAACTGATGATTGTCTCGGCGGAGAGCTGCGGGAAAGCAGTGGTCGCTCCCTGGGCGACGTTCTTCGCCTTCGCGGTTGCCAGCAGCGACCCGATGAACGTTTCCGGCCCGGCCGTGTGAAGTTCGGGAGAGACCTCATAGAAGACAAGCGGGCCATCGGTCACACCCGCAAGGCGCTTCTGGACGGCATCAATCCGCTGCCGCAAAGCAGCGGCGACTCGCTCGCCCTCGGCGCCATGGCCGGTGACCTTCCCCAGCGCCCGGACCTGGCCGAGCACGGCCGCAAGATCGGCCGGCTCTTTGAGGAGCAGGACCGTCATGCCGAGCGCGCGGAACTGCGTGACCTGGCCCTCCTGGCGAGTCGCCATGATCACCAGGTCAGGCTGGAGAGCGAGCGCAGGCTCGGGGGCGGGCTTCGAATACTCCAGCCTGGTCTTCGTGCTGGTCTCCGGCGGGTAGTCGGAGAACTTGTCCAGTCCAACGACCTGACTGCCGGCGCCGACGGCGAAGAGCACCTCTGTCGCACCGGGTGAGTAGGAGATGATGCGTTTCGGCGGTTCGGTGAAGGTCACGGTGGTGCCGCCGGAATCGGTGACGGAAACGGGGAACGGCGCAGGCACGGAGGCAGCGGCCGAGGCCGAGCCGCCGGGAGTCGTGCCGGACGCTGCGGATGGCGATGCGGGCGGTGACGCCCCCCGGTCGTCGTCGTCGCCGCCACACGCAGCCGAGAGCAGGGCGACGGCGAGCAGCAGCGCGACGCCGAGGAGCGGGACGCGGAGGAACCGAGGATGTCTCATTTTGGGGATCTCCTTCGAAGGGTTGCTGAATCCGCGTTCGAAGGAGATGCGAGACGGGGAGACGCCCGGGTATGCCCGGAACTACGACTGAGGCCGGGCACACAAAACCCCGGCCTCACAGCCGGGGTCGTGGCCGATCGCGGCAGCAACCCACCGCGACGGCTACGTCGATCCTCTTCTGCGAAGGCTTCGAACGCGAATCAGGAGGATTGCGGTTCCTGGCTGGGCCCACCGAAATGAGCTTCACAGTTGCGCGACAGCCCCGGAATCACACCGGGTTCCCTGCCAATCCACCTGGAGTATTCAGCTTTAAGGTACGCACGTCTCGCGACGCACCCGGAAGTCTGCGCCTTTCTGCGGCCATCCGCAAGCGCATGTGCGGGTTCTCCTTGCCTCGCACGACAACCCGCCCTGGGGCATCTCCGAAGGCACCGCGCTCACGCTTGAGCACGCCTTCAGCGGCGGCCCCGGGCAACTGTCCCCCATCGAGGCGTATCTCGCAGCCGTGTTCAATCACGGCGGCGTCTACGTCGATCTCTTCGGCTGGAATACCGGGAGCGGCGACGAGTTTGCGAAGTCGACGGCGGGCACTTCCGCCATTGCGGCGTACCAGAAGTTCCTCTCCGGCGGGGCGCTTCCCGTGCGCCGGGGGGCGCACGGGAAGCGTCGGGCAACGCGCAGCCGGGCGGGGGTCTCCAGGACAAACTGCGGAAGATCCAGAGCGAGGCGCCGGCCTGGGCCGAGGCCCATCCCGGCAGCCAGCTGGAGCTCCAATCTCTGCTTGAAGAGCTCGACGAATACATCCAGGGCAATGACGCGACGAATGCAGGGAAGACGGCCGACTAGATACTGGATCTGATAGAGGCATAGCTCCGGGCCGTGGTGGGCGACCGGATAGCTCCGGGCGCGGGACCTCTCCGCCGCCTGAACCGCCCGGGCGTGTACGATGATGTTGTCTAAATCACCGATGGAGTGACGATGACAACACGGAGCTACAACAACGAACGTCCCGACCGCCCGTACGGCGAACTGGCTGGCCTCCGTCTTCTGGGCGCGTTGGAATCGGCTGGCATCGACCCGTTTACGGTCGCCCAGGCGACCGCTGAGGGTTCAACGATTGGGCTCACCCACCGGCATGTCCTGGGTCTCCTCAACCACCTGACGGCGGCCGGCTCTCGTCACGAGGCTGAAGAAGGGCGTCTACGCCGTCAACGACCCCATCACCCGGCTACCCCGGGCGCATCCGGTCGCCATCGGCACCGCCCTGGTCACGCCGTCCGCCATCAGCCACTGGTCCGCATTCCAGCACTGGGGATTGACGGAGCAGATCCCGGCAACCATTACTCTCTCTTCGGCGGGCCTGGGTGGTGGCCGGGACGCGCTACGAGGCAGTCGTCATCACAGGCCGTCGATTCTTCGGCGTCGCCAACGTCTGGCTGAGCGAGCGCGGTCAGGTTCCCATTTTCGATCGCGAGCGGGCGCTCCTGGATGCGTTCCAAGCACTTCCATATCTTCGGCTCTCTCTCCGTCGCGCTTGAGATCCTGGAGACGCACCTCCCGGACTTCGACCTGCATCGGCTGGTCCGCTATGCCGAACAGATGCAGGTGACCGCGGTCGTGAAGCGGGTGGGGTGGGCGTTGGAGCGGTTCGACGCTCCGGAGGATGTCCTAGAGCCACTCCGCGCTTATCCGGCCAAGGGCGATGCACCGCTCGATCCGGGACGACCATTACGTGGCCGCCACAACCCCACCTGGCGGGTGATTGAGAATCTCCATGGTGACGCAGATGCGCCGCAGCCTTGTCCTCGGTGGTGTAAACTCTAGGTAGTTATCGAGAACTACCGAGGTATTGGCCAATGCCCCCGCGCTCCACCGAAGAAGCAGTCCTCCGCCTCGCGGGTGAGCGAGGAGTCATCGGCCCCCAGGACCTCGTCGCGCGAGACCTCAACCCGAACCAGCTCTCGCGCCTGGCTAGGCGTGGACTCCTCACGCGCGTCGCACGCGGCCTTTACGCGTCGCCGGATGCACAGGCATCCGAGCACCACACGCTTGCCGAGGCAGCTCGACTCTACCCGAAGGCGGTGGTCTGTCTGCTCTCAGCCCTTGAATTCCACGGACTGACGACCCAGGCCCCGTTCCAGGTATGGCTGGCGATCGACGTGAAGGCGTGGAAGCCCACACGCGGTGGCCCTCCGGTCCGCTGGGTGCGTTCCTCCGGTGCAGCCCTGACCGCAGGGATTGAAGTCCACGAACTTGAAGGCGTTCCCGTACGGGTCTACTCACCCGCCAAGACCGTCGTCGACTGCTTCAAGTTCCGCAGCAAGGTTGGCCTGGATGTCGCGATCGAGGCGCTCCGCGACTACCGCGCCCGGAAGGGCAGCGTCGACGACCTGTGGCACTATGCCCGCATCTGCCGGGTCAGGAACGTGATGCAGGCTTACCTTGAGGCCATCGGTTGATGCCGGGCGCCACACCCAACATCGGGGCGTCGGTGCGGCAGCGGCTGCTCAATCGGGCTCGCGAGCGCGGGATCGACTACAACCTCCTCCTGCTTCGCTTCCTCAACGAGCGCGTCCTGTACCGGCTCTCCCGGTCGCCCTACCGCGACTCGTTCGTTCTCAAAGGTGCGATGACCTTCGACTTCTGGGTTGACGCAGGGCACCGGCCAACCAGGGACATCGATCTCCTCGGCTTCGGCCAGAACGACCCGGACGCTCTCGCCGCGATGTTCCGGGAAATCCTCGCGACGGAGGTCGAACCCGACGGCCTTGAGTTCGACCCGGAGTCGGTCGAAGGGGAGCGCATTGCCGAAGCCGACCGGTACCCGGGCGTGCGCGTGCGAGCTGACGCACGACTCGCGGGCGCGCGCCTGAGGCTCCACATCGACGTCGGGTTCGGTGACGCCGTCACCCCTGAGCCTTCCGTTGTCTCCTTCCCGACGTTGCTCGACTTCCCCGCTCCCGAAGTGCGCATCTACCCACCGGAAACAGTCGTTGCTGAGAAGTTCGAGGCGATGGTCGACCTGGGCATCGCAAACACCCGAATGAAGGACTTCTACGACATCTGGCTTCTCGCTGACGCCATCGCCTTCGAACGTCCGGTGCTCGCGAATGCGGTGAGGTCAACGTTCCTGCGACGCGGCACTCCGCTCCCGACAGGCGTGCCGCCGCTTGCGCTCACCCAAGAGTTCGCTGCGAACCCTGAGAAGGCCCGGCAGTGGCAAGCATTCCTCAGCCGCACCGGACTGGACGAGGTGCCTGCGCTCGATTCCCTCGTTGATGTCCTCCAGCGATTCCTGCTTCCGGTTCTCCGGGATGATGAAGGCGATCGGCATCAGTGGGATCCCGAAGCATGGACATGGCGAGCATAGGAACTTCGTCGCTGCGGCTACTACAGCCGGACGCGAGAACACGGGATCCGAGATCGGTATCCGTACCAGTCTGGTCGTCAGTTGTCGCCAAGAGCAGGAGAGAACCTGAGTACGCTGCGCCCTCCTCCACAGTAGTCCAAGGCACTTACTCAAGAAAACAGATCAGTTGCGCTCCTATTTTGGTCCAATGACCTGGGCTTTCCGTCGGCGTGACCCCCTGTGGGCGCCGCGAAACCACGGCTCGCCGTGGCCGCTGGGACGCATTGACGCGTTGTGCGAGTCGCCTGATTCGGCCTCGGTTCGTCGGCAAGTCGGCTGTCTTGCCGTTTTGAGCGCGCATCTTGGAGTGTGGTGGGACCCGGCCTCGCTAGCCTTGTGGCAGTAAATCGCGATTTGCCGGTATTGCCAGCCCGAACCACCGGCACGGACTGTTCTTCCGGGACCACAGCACGGATCAATCCCCTCAGGGAAACGAGCTCGCTCTCCAGGCTGAAGTCGAACAGGGCACGGACCGCAACCCAATCAGAAGGAGACGCCATCCGAGAATCCTGAACCGAACCCAACACACGCACACCCCAATGAAAGAGACCGCCAGACAGAAAGAGCCCAACCCGCCCAACCCACCACTCGAACTCAGGCCGCAGCCCGCCGCACTACGCGACGGACACGGCCCTGCAGTCCCCTGCCCGGTCATTGGACGACCACGCTGAGGGCCTGCGCCAACGAGAGCCCCACCCGGTTCGACTCCCCTCAGGAGGGTCGATGTCCGTGCGGGGCTTTCCGCACGTCCGCATGTCTCCAAGGAGGAATGCATGTCATCGAGACCCTATTGGAGGGGAGACAGGCAGTGGCCCGCGCGCCTTGTCCGTCTCGCCGCAGCCGCAAGCGTGGCCTGCTCCGCCGTCATCGTGATGGCGAAGAGCTGGCCGCTCTAACAGGTCCAGAGGAGGAAATAGATGGCCACACGACGCAGGTCCAGGAAGCAGCATCGGCTGCGACGCTGGGCCACCAACTCCCGAGCCTTCGTGGCCCGGACACTCGCTGCCACCAGGCAGAAGGCGCGGAGGTGTTACCGCCACATCCGCGGCACGCGTCCGGCGGTGCTCATCGACGCCCCTCTACGGGAAGCGTGGCAGCTTCGCCGGCTGGTGCGGCGTACCGCCCGCACCTACGCGAAAGCCCTCGGCGCGGAGCTGCCGGAAGGGCTTGCCATCATCGCCCAGCGCTTCGTCTTCGACGGCCGCCAGGTCAACGGCCTGCTCCAGGCATTCGAAGGCGACGGCAAACGGCGCTACGTCATCCAGCTCGCGCTCTCGATCAAAGGGCGCGAGGTCAGCAACGACGAACTCGTGGCGGCCCTCCGCTACCAGCTCGCCGCCGCCCTTGTCGATGCCATCGGCAAGCCAGTCCTGAACGTCGCCCTCGACCTCGAGGGAATGGCGCCCGCCCGCACCGGCGGTTCGATCGTCGAGCTCCGGCCCCAGGTACCGGTGGCCAGCAACGGCCACGACAACGACCCCTTCGCCCTTTCGAGGGTGACCGACTTCGCGGGAGGTGAAGCATCGTGACCCAGAGCATCGTCCTCACCGAACTGGCTGACCTCGGACGCTACCGCGACGAGTTCGCCGCCGACCCTGACCCGGTCCAGCCCGCGGTTGCGCCGGTCGTCCCACCCGACGCGGACCCCGATGCGCTAATCCAGGCGATCAGCCGGGCCGCACGAGAACTGCAACGACTGAACGATTCGGACGCCTCGGCCCGTCGCGAAGCCGAAGATATCCTCACGCACTACCGGCGACTGGAGGCAGACGCCAAGCGTCTGCGCGTCCTGGTTGCCGAAGCCACCACCGTCTTCACCGGCGCCGGCACGCTTCGCGAACGCGCGTTCCTGCCCGAGAGCCAGTCCCAAGCGGAGCAGCTCGCGACCGGGGCCGCCGCGGTGGTCACCATCGCAAGGAACCGGCTGGAGGCGGTTACCGCTCAGATGGCAGTGCTTGAGGAGCGCGACGACCTCTCGCGGCTGCTGGCCGAAGGGCGGGCCGTCGAAGAGACGCGTCAGCGCGAGGAGCGCGCCCTTGCCGCCATCGAGCGGGCGGAGGTGCTGGCGTCCGAGCACAAGTTAAACGAGGCCCTCAGGCTGCTGGGTTCGCACTTGAAAGAGAATCCCAACATGCCCGCCGTGGCCTCGTCTTACGACACGATCGCGAGACGGGCGCACGCTGTCAAGACCCTTGAGGTCGAGCGGGCGCTCGCGGAGGCAAGGCGGCTTCACCGCCGCGAGCCCACACGGGCGGCCGAGGTCCTCGGTGCGCTCGACCTGGCGCGGATGCCCGCGGTCCTCGTGCGCGACGTGTACGGCTGCTGGCTCCACGCCTGCCGCAGGCTCGGCCTGGTCGATGCGGTCCACTACAGCCCCGGCGCCGGTCGCGGCGCGGTCCTCGTGCCGGATAACAACAGCCGCCTCAAGGTCGTCGCCGCGATCGGCCTCCCGAGCTGGAGGCCGGGTCGCTGTTTCGCGGTGAAGGCGCTCAAGGGCGCCCGGCCGCTGGCGTAGGCCGACACCGCTCAGGTGGAGGGCCGCTCATTCCGGGGCGGCCCTTCGCCTGGCGGGTTACCGGCATGTACGACACCGATACGATCCGGCGCGACCACCCCATCGCCGATGTGGCCGTCGCGTCCGGACTTCAACTGCGGCCCAGCGGTGGCCGGTTCACCGGCCTGTGCCCGTTTCACGGGGACAGCCGCCCCAGCTTCGTCGTCTATCCCGCCACCCGGAGCTACTACTGCTTCGGCTGCGGGGCCGGCGGCGATGTGATCGACTTTGTTGCT
Source organism: Anaerolinea sp. (assembly GCA_013822275.1). Taxonomy (GTDB): domain Bacteria; phylum Chloroflexota; class Dehalococcoidia; order Tepidiformales; family Tepidiformaceae; genus PNKC01. The sequence goes on from PNKC01000007.1 coordinate 53,282, forward strand.
CGGCTGAATGGTGTCGCCTTCAAGGAAGCAGTGGCCCTGCTCGCTGGCACTCCATCGCTCATGGCGCCGGCAAGCATCCTGCGAGATCCGAACGCTGTTGTTCCGCCGGTCCATCCCGGACAGGCGCCAGCCATCGTCGAAACGGCGGTCGCCTTCTACCACGCGCGTCTCTGGTCTCATCTGGAGGCGCTGGACTACCTCACAGCACGGGGTATGGGCGAAGCAACCATCCGCCGCTGCCGCCTCGGCTTTGGAACTCCCGGACTTGCCCGGGAACTCGAAGGTCGCGGCCTGGACTTCGACACAGCGCGCTCCCTCGGCCTGTTGGCCGGCGATCGGGAGTGTTTCGTGGGCCGGATCATCATCCCTGACTGCCATGGCGGCCGGGCGACCTGGCTCACCGGGCGCCGCCTCGACGAACGCGAGCCGCGCTACCTCAACCTCCAACAGGAGAAGCCGCTCCTCGGCCTTGACCGGATCCAGGGGCCGGCGGTCGTCGTGACGGAGGGCCCGTTCGACTGGCTGACGGCCGTCGAGTGGGGCATCCCGGCTACGGCGCTGCTCGGGACGCGCGTCTCCAGCCGCACCGAGCAGCAGCTCCACCGCTTCGAGCGTGTCTACCTCGCGCTCGACGGCGACGCCGCTGGCCGCGAGGCCACTTCGGAACTCCTCGACCGCCTCGGCGAGCGAGCCATCCCGGTCACACTCCCCTCGGGAGCCGCCGACCTCAACGACCTCCATCGCCAGCCAGACGGGGGCGCCGCGTTCCTGCGGTGCGTCCGACAGGCGGCGGATCGCCAGGGAAGCCCATGCGCGGCAGCTGTGGGCGCGTCCGGGCAGCGGGCAGCGTGAACAGCGCTCAGGACACGCGGCTTTCGCGGGAGGCGCTCGACCTCCTCGCCCAGCCGCTCGATAACGCGCTCATCCAGGAGCGCGCCAGCCGTGACGGCCGCGTCTTTGCCTACCTCGAGGGCCCGGCCGTCATCAGCCAGGCGAACCGCATCTTTGGGTTCGACGGCTGGGGCGCCGAAGTTATCGGTGACCTCACGTACCACCAGGTAAGCCTCGCCGATTCCAACGGGGAGGTCCTTGCCGTCGGCTTCTACACCGTCACCGTTCGGGTGACGGTCACCGGCTGTCCGCCCAAGAGCGACGTCGGCTGCGGCTTCGTCCGCGAGCCGACGCCCGAGGCGCACGAGATCGCCAGCAAGGGCGCCGTCACCGACGGCATCAAGCGAGCCCTGCGGCAGTTCGGGGAGCAGTTCGGGAACAACCTGAACGAGCGCCGGGACGGCGTCCCCGCCTCGCCGGCGAAGCTCGACGAGATGCGCGGCCGTGTCCTGGCCCTGTCCAACCGGCTGGGCGTGGACGAAGCCCGCACGCGGGCCTGGTTCCAGGATCGCTGTGGCCAGGGCATCGACGACGCCGGTGAGCGCGAACTGGCAGGCGCCATCCGGGCGCTCGCGGACGAGCTCAACCAGCGCACCAACCAGCGGCGCAGGGCGGCCTGAGATGGCCAACCTCCGCCGTCAGCCCGTGCGTGTCATCGAGACCCGCGCAGGCCCACGCCAGATCGTCCAGGTGCGGCAGCTCTCGCCCGACCTCCCCGGCTGGCGGACCTATGCGGTCACCGCTTTGGGGCCCGGCCGGGAGGATGGGCCATTGCATCTGACCGTCTACGACCGCAGCGACGAACTGCCCGGAGTGCCGGATGGCCCGCGCGCTGCGTGAATCAACCGGCCAGGCCAACACCCTGGCCCCGGACAACACCGCCCTGCTCCACGTCGTGCAGGAGAACCTGCGTCTCCTCGCCGAGCTCCGTGCGACTGCGCGCTCCAGCGGCCATGGTGGTCCGCTTGGACGGCAGGTCTCCTGCCCCCAGGACATCTACGACCTCGTGGCCCCGGAGATGGTGAACCTCCTCCAGGAGCAGGTGCAGGTCATCCTGCTCGACACGAAGTGCCATGTGCTGGACGTCGTCATGGTCTACCAGGGCAACGTCAGCATGGCCGTCGTGCGGCCGGCCGAGCTGCTGCGCGATGCCGTCATCGCCAACGCGCCGTCGCTCGTGCTCGTCCACAACCATCCCTCCGGCGACCCGGAGCCGAGCCCGCAGGACGTCCATGTGACGAAGGACCTCGTGAAAGCGGGTGCCATCCTCGGCATCGAGGTGGCCGACCACCTGGTCGTCGGGCACGGCGCCTTCGTCAGCCTCAAGCAGCGCGGACTGCTCTGACGTGGCGCTGGAGTCCATGACCGCCAGCGAGCGGCGCGATCGTCGCCGCCGCTGGCTCACCTTCCCCGCCCCGGCGGAGTACCTCGCCCAGCGGCGCGCCGGCTTGCCGGCCGCGTCCGCCCTCAGCGTCACCCGCCAACGGGCGACGCCCTTCCTCGCCGAGGCGGAGGACATCGAAGGCCGCCTGGGAGACCTGGTTGGCCTCCGCTTCTCCTACGACGGCTTCGAGCTGATCGCCCGGCGCGAGTGGGATCCCGACGCCGACACGAGCTGGCTCGGGGAGTTCCGGCGCGTCCGCGGCGATGGGTACGCCTGGGACGATAGGCCGCCGGCGCCTGATGCGATGCTCGTCCACAACCGCTGGGCCCAGCGAATGTCCGGCGACTACCTCTGGTTCATCCCGGCTCCCTGGAGAACCTACCGCGATCTGCGCCAGAGCTTCATCGAGGCGAAGGCGGGCAAGCGCGACGCAGACGCCTTCGCGCGGTCTGCGATGCGGCACGACATGGACACGCTGGCGGAGGAGGAGTTCTACAGCCTCACCGTCACCGCGTTCCGTGGCGGCATCGAACTGGGCAGGGATTCCCTTTCCGAGATCGAGTACGGCTACGACATGCGTGAGGTCATCGTCGACCACGGCATGCACGTCACTGCTGTCGAGGACGCGAGGGCGAGCCTTGCCCGGCTCTGCCCGGCGGCCGCCCCATCGTAGCGCCCATCCCACCTACACCGACACGGCGTACAGGAGCCCGGCCCAAAGCCGGGCTTCTCGCCGTGCCGTGTTTCACGCCTTTCCAACACACGCAAAGGAGGCTCCACATGGCCACCGTCCACGATCCTGAAGTCAGCACCTTCCAGCGCCGGCCCGCCTATCGCTACATCCGGGCGAGCGACCCTCTGCCCAGCACCAGCGACGCGATCGACGACCCGTCGCCCATCGCACGCGTGAAGCTCTTCGACCCCGGCAGCAGCTGGACCTGGTACATCGCCGGCTACGACCCGGAGACCCGCATCGCCTGGGGCCTGGTCGATGGCTTCGAACAGGAGTACGGCAGCATCGACATGGCCGAGCTCGTCGCCGTCCGCGGCCGGTTCGGGCTCCCCATCGAACGCGACCTCCACTGGGCGCCGCGTCCGCTCGCGGAGTGCCTCCGGTGAGTCCCTACCCGGACGGCGAGTCCGCCATCTTCCACTGCACACGGCCAGGAGCGGGCGAGACCGCTTGCCCCTGGCTCGGCTTCCCGGTCGAATCGGACCGCTGCCCGGTGCATCCCACCCGTGGCCCGCATCGTTTCGAGCCGCTCAACTTCGACGCCTTCAGCTTCGAACCGCTCTGGACCTATGCAGGCGCCTGTGGCCTCTGGCTCCAGCCCTCGGAGTTCATGGCGATGGGCTGCCGGGCGCGCTTCATCGACGGCGTCCCGGCCGTCATCTTCGCCTACAAGCACTGCGACACGAGGAACTACCTCCACATCGATGGTCATGGCCTCTCAGCCTGGACCACTGGCGCGCACCCCGAGCCGGTGGCGGCCTACCGTGCCGTCCAGCACGCGACCGGCGTGGATCATCGTCACGGCGACGGCTGTCTCAACGGCTCCCGCATCGTGACCCTCAACCGCCGCCGGAAGGCCGGGTAGCGATGAGCTCCACGGATCCCGACCGCCGCAACATCGACGCCGCCAGGGAAGCGGCCCTTCTCTTCCGGGAAGTGACGGCCCTTGGCGACGACCCACGGCCAGAGATGGCGTGGACGGAGACGCTCGCCGACCTCCTCGCCGCTCTCCACCATCTTGCCGACCACGAGATTGGGCCAGACGGCTTCGAGGTCTGCCTCCGCCGGGCGGAGTTCAACTACGCCTACGAGGCGCCGCGGGACAAGGCCGGAGACGGGCCATGACCGCCCCGATCCTCTATCTCGTCCCGCATGGCGAGGACGGTCACTTCGAGTCGCGCGCCTGCGCGGACTGCCGCGAGTTCCTGGACGAGCTCGCCCGGCTCGACCGCCAGATGCTCGAACTCTGTGCCTGCGGCCTCGCCGAGGTCGTGAGCACCGACCATCGCGGTGAGCGCAGCTACCGCCTGACGTCCAGTGGCCTTGAGTGGATCGAGGCCCAGAAGATCCGGCGCGGCTCTGACCGCTAATCGCGCCTCGGGGGAGCGGGTGGGCCCATTGGCAGCACCCGCTCTCTTGCTCACGGCGAGGACCCGATGAGCCAGCAGCTCTCGCTCTTCGCGAGCGAAGGCGCGTTGCCCGTTCCTGGGTGGCGCGGCAAGACACCTCCGGAGATGGCTGACGCCGCTCCGGATCGCTATCACCTCAACCTCGACGGCGAAGAACCGGTCTACGAGCCGTTCGACGGAGACCGCGAGTCCACGGACGAAGAGGCGGACGAGGGCCTCACCGCGGACCAACGGCGATACACGCCGCGCGAGTGGGCGCCTTATTGCGCCGACACCATTGCCCTCAAGGGCACGATCCGGAAGCCCGCGGCGCGCCTCGGTGCACTCTGGGTCTGTACCGGTTCGAGTGGCCGGGCGACGGACCGTGGCGAACGCAACGCCCACGTCTATCGGGTCGTCCTGCTGGCGGAGTACGTCAGCCCGCACCCGGACCTACCGCTCGGCTACCGGGAGCACGCAGCCCTCCCGGCGGAGCATCCGTTCCGCTGGGGCTACGAAGGGATGCTCGTCGCCTGGCAGCGGAAGCCGCATGTCCTCACCGATGAGCACGCGGTCTTCAGCCACCCGTACATCCCGGACCCGGATGGCCATGGCTACTTGCCCGACCCCGAGTGGCATCCCAGGGACGAAGACGCCGTCCGCACGGAGCGCAACGCGTGGCGGAACGACCCCACCGCGTGGCAACCAACAAGGAGGTTGATCGGATGAACGACCACGAGATCTTGCGACGTGCCGCCCAGGCGGTCGTCCGCGCTGCTGACTACGAAGCCAGCTTCTACGACGCCCAGTCCCCAGTTGAGGACTGGGCGCTTGACGCGCTCCAGGCTGCTGTGAGCGGCGACATCGCCAAAGCGACGACCCTCCTGGACCGCTACGAGAACGCGGAGTGGGAGGAGCGCCGCGCCTATGCCTTCTCAGACGAGTGGGACGGCCGGTTCTGTACGACTGTCCGCGCTGCCAACGACCGCTGACCGAGGATGGCCAGCTGCGGTACTGCGACCGCTGTGCCTACGAACCGCCAGAGAGTGCGGCTCTGCCCGTTACGCCGCCTGCCGGGGACGGAGGCGACAACGAAGCCCCGGCGCAGACCGTCCGCCCGGCGAAGGGCATGGCTGTGGCCATGAAAGGAGACCAGTGATGGAACTGCTCACGATCCGTGCCGGCGGCTTCAGCGCAACGGTCGATGGGTATGCCCGCAGCGACGACGAACTCTGGTTCGTCTCGATGCTCGGACACCAGCAGGCAGTCCGCGCGATCTGGGCCCGGCTCGTCAAGGGCGAGGCAGCCTACCTGAGCGAGACGGAGTTGGGCGGCGAACCCGTCCCTCTCGCCCATGAAGCCTGGGGCACCTGGCGCTTCTCGGGCATGCGGCTGCCCTCGGGCTCCGCCTACCACGGGATGCTCGTGCCGGAGGTCGCCGCCTACGCGGCCGACCGGCGCGACTTCCTCCTCCTCGGGCGACAACCTGACGAGGAAGCGCACCTCCACTACCGCTTCCTCAACCGCCGCCTCGACTTGCCACTGCACCCCTCGTGGGCGCAATGGCTCTGGCGGCGCGGTGTCGAGAACGGGGAGATCGAGGAGCTGGTCTCGGTCGGACTGCGCGCCTTCCGCTGCCGGCCCGAACCGGACGCGCTCCGGGAAGACATCGGTGATGCCGTCCGGCGGCACCTCCTTGCTGTCGACGCAAGTGACGCCGACGACATCGAGCTGAAGGCAGCGTAGCCCGTGGCCCGGCTCGAAGGTATCGCGAAGGCGGAGTACTACCCCACTCCGCCTTCGGTCATCGAACGCGTGGCGGCGCTCGTCCGCCTCGCCCAACCATCATCCCATCGCAGCGTCGCCCGCCTGCTCGACCCATGCTCCGGACCAGGCTCTGCGCTACGGCAGTTCCGGGACGCCATTGGCGGAGGCGAGACCTATGGCATCGAGATCGAGCAGCATCGCGCGGAGGAGGCGCGCGTGACGCTCGACCATCTCCTCTCCGGCAGCGCCTTCGCCGTCCGGCTCGGCCACGAAGCCTTCTCCTGCCTCTGGCTCAACCCGCCCTACGACCAGGACGAGGGCGGCAAGCGGCTGGAGCACAGCTTTCTCACGACCATGACGCGCACCCTCGCCCCGGGCGGGCTGCTCGTCTACATCGTCACGCAGGCGCGTCTCGCCGCCTCGGCCCGCTACCTCGCGGCGCACTTCGCTCGTATGCAGTGCTACCGCTTCCACGATCCGGAGTACGGCGCCTTCAAGCAGTGCGTTCTCCTGGGTATCAAACGCGAAGGTCCGGCAATCGCCGCCGGGGCGAAGGTCCAGGTCGAGGCCTGGGCGGCCGAGCCACTTGCGGAGCTGCCGGAGCCGGGCTCCGTCCCTGCGGCATTCGATGTGCTTCTTCTCGCCGCAGGTCCGGTGACCTTCGCCTCACAGTTCTTCGAGCCGGAGACGGCCGCAGCCGAGGCACGCGAACGCGGGCTGTGGGCGAACCCCGTTCTCGTCGAGCGGTTCTGGCCGGCCGAGGACCGGTCCGTCAGGCCACTCATGCCGCTTCGTCGCGGCCACCTCGCGGTGCTCATCGCTGCGGGCTTCCTCAACAACATCCTCCTCGAGGACGGCTCTTGGCGCGTTCTCGTCAAAGGCCGGGTCACGAAGGTGAGCCGGCCAGTCGAGTCCGCCGACCCGGACGTCGAGGTCGAACGCGAGTTTCTCCGCACCTCGGTGGTCATGCTCGACCTGGCCACGGGATGTTTCGACGACATCGCACACGGCGGCCCCTCGTCGGAGGACGTGTCCTGAACCTCGCCGAGTTCATCGAGACCTTCCAAGGCGCGATCACCGACGCCGTTGTGAAGGCCTATCCACCCATCTACTCCGCTCGCAACCGCGAGGAGTGGGACTTCGACCTGCGGCGCCTTGGACGCCGCCCAATGGGTGCGCAAGCAGATGCGATCCGTGCCTGCGCGCTCTCCCTCCAGCGTCATCGCGCCACCAACCTGGTCGGCGAGATGGGCACTGGCAAGACAACCATCGGCGCGGCGGCTGCAATGCTCGCCGGCTTCGAACGCGTCCTCGTCCTCTGTCCGCCGCACCTGGTGCGGAAGTGGCAGCGGGAGGTGAAGGCGACCGTCCCGAGTGCTGGCGCTGTCATCGTCCGCAGTATCACCGACCTCGAACGGGTGCGGGGGGCGGGCGGCTGGCCGCTGTTTGTCATCCTTTCGCGTGAGCAGGCGAAGCTTTCCTATCGTTGGAAGCCGGCCACGCTCTCCCGGCACGTCGTGTTGGGGCGTGAGCTGGCTCGGGACGAGGACGGGTTACCAGCCCGGCGCGTCTGCTGCCCGTCCTGTTTCTCCGCCGTTCTGGACGAGGAGGGCCTGCCGCTGGAGGAGGCGGACCTCGCCCGAAAGAAGCGGACGTGTGAGCGGTGCAAGAGCCCGCTCTGGCAGGCTGACTGTCACGGTCCCCGCCGCTTTCCGCTGGCCGACTACATCGCCCGGCGCATGCCCGGGTTCTTCGACCTGTTGCTCATCGACGAGCAGCACGAGTACAAGGCTCGCGGCTCTGCCCAGGGGCTCGCCGCAGGGACGCTCGCCGAGGCCTGCGGAGCGGTCCTCACGCTCACGGGGACGCTCATGGGCGGCTACGCATCGACACTCTTCTATCTTCTCTGGCGGTTCTCACCGGGAGTGCGGGAGGAGTTCCGCTACAACGACGAGCCTAAGTGGGTGTCCCGCTATGGCATCGTCGAACGGATCACGCGCCGGAACGGCGACGACGACGCCTACGAGGATGGGCGATCGAGCCGCCGGCGGAGCTACCGCACCCGCGTCGTGGAGAAGCCGGGAGTCTCACCCGCCGTCCTCTTCCATCTCATCGGCAACACCGCTTTCCTCCGCCTCGCCGATGTTGCCGCGGGTCTTCCTGAGTACCAGGAGGAAGTCCACCTCATCGGGCTGGAGACCGGCTCACCTGACGAGCCATCGCAGTCCTCCTACTACCAGCGGCTGGCCGGCGAACTCGAGGCTGCCGTCCGCCAGGCGCTCGCGTCAGGCTCGAAGCGGCTGCTTGGCACGTACCTGCAGGCGCTGCTCGCGTACCCCGACGCCTGCACGAAAGGAGAGCAGGTCATCGACCCGGGCAGCAGCGAGGTCATCGCGGCCGTCCCGCCGCTGCCAGAAGACCGCCGGTATCCAAAGGAACAGGCGCTGCTCGACCTCGTCGAGGCTGAGCGGCGCCTTGGCCGGAGGGTGCTCGTCTACATCACCCATACTGCCAGCCGCGACATCTCGACACGGCTGGAGTCGGTGCTCGAGGCGGCCGGCCATCGCGTGGCGAGCCTGAAGGCGGACACCGTCCCTCCCGACCGCCGGGAGGAGTGGGTCGCCCGCAAGGTGAAGGAGGGCATCGACGTCCTCCTTGTCCATCCTCGCCTCGTCCAGACCGGGCTCGACCTCATCGACTTTCCGACCATTGTCTGGCACGAGGTCGAGTACTCCGTCTACACGATGCGCCAGGCAAGCCGTCGCTCCTGGCGCATCGGCCAACGCCTCCCGGTCCGCGTCATCTACTTCGCCTACCGGGGCACGCTCCAGGCCAAAGCGCTCACCCTTGTTGCGAAGAAGCTCCAGGCTTCTCTCGCGGTCGAGGGCGAGCTTAGCGAAGACGGCCTTGCCAGCTTCGGGGACGACGGCGAAGACCTGCTCCTCGCCCTCGCCCGCAGTCTCACCGGCCAGGTCGAGGCGAACGACGAGTCGCTGGAGGGGTTGTTCGCTGGGCTACGAGAGTCCACGCGGGAAATGGAGGCCAGCCTCGGCGACGCCGCTGACCAGGAGCACGTGACCTCCCTGTTCCCGGCCGGCTCTGCAGAGCGAACATTGGAGGTCGTCGTGCCATCGGCCATACGGGCGGAACAAAGCGTTGTGAGAAGGGAGGCCCCGCCCACACAAGCTGCCGTTGGAGGTAAGCAGCTCAGGTTGCTTTAAGCAAGCGTAGGGAGGAGCCGCTCCTCCCTACGTGCTGACCGAAGTCCTTTTTTGTGCCTGAAGAACGGCGAGCGGAAGCCAGAGATAGACCGAGCAATCCAATCCACCAGTCCGCCGGAACTTCTCGTTTGGGCGACCAAGTGATATACTCGCACAAACGTTCGCCTCAAACGCTTAAGCGTTTGAGCAGGAGACGTCACGATGGCACGAAACCAGCGACACGTAGTCCCGAGCGGCGACGGATGGGCCGTGAAGGCTCCGGGCGCCAAGCGCGCAAGCTCAACGCACGACACTCAGGCCGATGCCGAACGACGCGCGAAGGAGATCCTGGGAAACAGCGGCGGCGGTGAAGCCGTGATCCACGGCCGCGATGGCCGCATTCGCGATTCCGATACCGTCGCGCCAGCAAACGACCCGAACCCGCCGATCGATACGAGGCACTAGGTACGGCCCGGACGGAGGGCGACGTGACAGGATTCTTTTCGGTCTCGCTCAAGCACTTCCGCCTGATGGGAGATCCACAGCCGCAGTGGCGAAGACCTCAGCTTGGGGCTTTGACCGCCATGGTTGCTCACTGGAGCCTGAACGACGCGGACCCTTGTGTCCTGTCAATCCCTACGGGCTCGGGCAAGACTGCCATTGCACTTGCCGCGCCGTTCCTTCGGCAAGAGCCCCCCAAGCGTGTCCTCGTTGTCGCCCCTAGCGTCGCTGTCCGCGAGCAACTCGTGAAGCAGTTCGAGTCGCAAGCGATTCTCCAACAAATCGGCGCCCTATCTGTTCTGGCTGACCAAGACGACGGGATCCCGGTGCCGAGCGTAGGCGAGTTGAGTGGGCTTCCTGACTCGTGGGAGAGTCTCCTTGACTACGATGTGGTTGTGGCTCTACCAAACTCAATCAGTCCGATGCACTTCGACGAAGCGCACCAGCCACCTCTTGACCTGTTCGACATGATAGTCATCGATGAGGCGCATCACGCGCCCGCAGACACATGGAAAGCGATCTTGGACCATTTTGGCCACGTTCCATCCGTGCTCCTAACTGCGACTCCGATCCGACGTGACCGCAAGCGCATTCCTGGGCGTCTTGTTTACCACTATCCCGTGCGGCGAGCATTGGCCGAAGGCATCTTCCAACCAGTTGAGGCTCGGCTGCTCCCGATGCCCGCGACGCAGACGCGCGCGAACTCGGATGCACTAATCGCGGATGAAGTCCTTCGTATCTTCCATTCGGAAGCTCATGGCAACAGCACACTCATGATTCGAGCTGGTTCAATTCAAAGACTCCAGGAGCTAAGTGCTATCTACGAAACTAAGGGGCTAGCCTTGGAGCGACTACATAATCGCGTGTCGCCAACGAAACAAAAGTCGATAATCGAAAGACTTCGCTTGGGAGATACCAGAGCGGTCGCCGTCGTTGGAATGCTTGGTGAAGGCTTCGATCTGCCGAGCATGCGAATTGTTGCCTACCACGACAAGCACAAGTCTTTGCCAGCAACGATCCAGCTAATTGGGAGACTTGCGCGCGCTTCTGAGGCTTTCCCCCAACAATCTGTCCTCGTCACAGTGCGAGACGAAGATGTGTTCCCGGAACTCAAGGGTGTTGTCCGCGAGCTATATCAGGAGGACCCAGACTGGTCCGTTGTCCTTCCTGGCGTCATCGACGACGAGATCGTGACGATTCTGCGGGACCGTGAGTTCGCCGAGAGCTTCACAACGGATGGTGATACGATCTCCCCTTCGTGGCTCCACCCTCTGCGCCGCTCGGTGGTCTTGGAGGTTTCGGACCCGAACTGGGAGCCACCATTCCACGAGGAGGCTCTTCGCGAGGAGTTCCAGCAAGGCAGCCGCATCGGTCGTGGGATAGTCCGGCTTTCGGCGGTGACCGAAGATCGGCGATTCCTTGCGCTCGTCGTTGAGACGATGGAGCAACCAAAGTGGTCATCCGAGCCCTCGCTGACGGACCGGCGATTTGACTTGCACGTGGTTGCGTTTCGCAGGTCGGCTCGGGTCGACCTTCCCAGCCTCGTCTTCCTCAACACGGAGGCCGGCACGGTCAACTACTTGATGGAGCACCTCGGCATCAACGAGATCGCCACCGCGCTTGACCCAGACAGGGTCTCCAAGTACCTCGACAGCCTAGAGCGTCGGGGAGTTTCCTCGGTCGGAGTTAAGGCCACGGCTGCGGCGAATCGTGGGACGACCGCCTACAAGAACTTCATGGGAAGCAACGTGGATCGAGGGCTCCGGGCAAGCGACGTTGCTGGCGCGGCCCTTGGGCACGCGATGCTCCAATTCAACGATGGAGGTCAATCTTCGACCGCAGGCGCATCTACCGCCAAGGGCAAACTCTGGGTCACCAGGTATGCATCGCTTCGTGACTACGACGAGTGGATCGACGACACAGCTGCGCGACTCTGGTTTGACTTCGGCTCCCCGAGTGGACCGTTGTTGCCCAACGTTAACCGTGGGCAGCGGCTCACCGAATGGCCCGACTCCCTTCTGGTTGCGGCAGAGCTTCACCCGGCGCTCTCTGGCCAAAGCTGGAGTTTCGCACTGGGAGAGGGAATCACATGCGCAATTGAGGATGTCGAACTACATGTTGCGCAGGATCCCACCGGCACCTTCGCGGTCCCTGGCAGAGCCGTCAACGAGCGCGTGGAGTTCGTCGCTGTTCGCAACGATCGGAACCACGGCACCCAGCATGCGTTATGGCATGGCTGTGTCGACACTGCTGGGCAGACGCATTCCCTAAGCGCGGAGATTGAAATTCGGCGCGGCTACAGCGAGCCCAGGAACCTTTCAAAGCTCCTCACCGAGTTCCCGCCAACCTTGTACTTCGCCGACGGAACTACCACGTCGGGGCCAGTGGTCTATCGGAATCGACGCCTGGGCTTCATGTTCCCCCCGGATGGCCTCGTCGTCATCGATTGGACCGGGGTGGATGTCACCGCCGAAACGCGTGCCACAGCGGCGGGTAAAGGTCACGGGCTGCAATCTATCCATGAACGCCTCGAATCTCATCTGCGCAACGTGCCGCGAGCTGGGAAGCATCGCTGGATAATCTGCAACGACGGGTCTGGGGAGATCGCCGACTATCTCGTTATCGAGGTAGTGCGCTCGGGCGAGATCAAACTCGGGTTGTGGCATGCAAAGTTCGGGGCTGGGCAGCCCTCGGTCCGCATCGAAGACGTGCAGGTGGTCGTTGCGCAGGCACTGCGAAGTCGACGCTGGTTCACGGACAGCCGGCTCTGGGCTGAGCTCTGCGCTCGCCTCGTAGGCGAGTCAAGTCCTCGTGCAACCCTTGTCGATGGCAGCGACGATCCGAGGCGGCTGCTGGTTTATCTCGGCTACGACCCACACAACGGCGGACGGCGTCGCCACTCCTGGCGTCGTCGGACTCCAATCATTTTATCGGAAGTCGGAATCGTTCAGCCGGGATTGAGCGGCTCGCAACATGCATCGCAACTAGCGCAAAGAACCGCTAGCGCATTAGGCGTTCAAGAATTGATAGAGCTATTCGCCGACGTTACGCTCGCGGATGGACGGTCGGGCTCACTGATCGTGTCGGCGTGAGCGGCCTTAGCTTCGCGCCGCATCGCACTCCGGACACAGGTAGGAACGGATAGTGAGCCGTGACGCCGGAGGCTTGGCATCGGATTTCGTCCCGAACGGGCGAGGAGCAAGGGATCGCAGCCTGTGCGTCCATCCAGCCCTTCATGCTCATTGAACCGCCCTGAGTTTCGTGGAGGCAGGACTCAAGCAATCCCGGCCAGGGGCTGAGGTTGCTCAGGATAGCGGGTGCGTTCGTACTCGGCCGGTGGCAGGTAGCCGATGGGGCCGAGGAGGCGCCGGTGGTTGAACCAATCGACCCACTCAAGGGTGGCCAGTTCGAGGTCATCGAGACCGCGCCAGGGACCGCGAGAACGGACCAGCTCGGTTTTGTAGAGGCCGATGACCGACTCCGCCATGGCGTTGTCGTAGGAGTCTCCGCGGCTCCCCACCGAGGTCACCACGCCGGCCTCCGCGAGGCGCTCGGTGTAGCGGATGCTGAGGTACTGGACGCCGCGATCCGAGTGATGGACGAGCCCGTCATGCGGACCCTTGCGTGCCCAGAGGGCCATCTCCAGGGCGTCCAGGGTGAGGTCGCTGCGCAAGGATCGTGAAGCCTGCCAGCCGACGATGAAGCGTGAGCAGGCGTCGATGATGAAGGCGACGTAGGCGAAGCCCGACCAGGTGCGGACGTACGTCAGGTCGGCTACCCAGAGCCGGTTGGGCGCGGGCGGATGGAAGTTCCGCTCGACTAGGTCGCGAGGCCGCTCCGCGAGATCGGCCGGGATGGTCGTTCGCCAGCGCTTCCCGCGCACCGCTCCGGCCAGGCCGAGGGTGCGCATCAATCGCTCGACGGTGCAGCGGGCCACCACCTGGCCCTCGCGGCGAAGCTGCCGCCAGACCTTCCGTGCACCGTAGACGCCAAAGTGCTCGACGTGGATACGCCGCACCTCAGGACCAAGCTGCTCGTCCCGCTGCTTGCGCGCCGACAGTGGTCGGCTCCTGGTGGCGTAATAGCTGGACGGGGCGACCTGCAGGACCCGGCAGATCGGCTCGACCCCGAAGCAGGAGCGGTTGGTCTCGATGAAGCGCGTCATCGTGGCAGTCGCGGGTCGAGCTCCCGCGCGAAAAAAGCGGATGCGGCCTTGAGGATCTCATTCGCGCGCCGCAGCTCCCGGTTCTCTCGCTCCAGCTCCCGCAGCCGCGCCCGTTCGTCCGCGGTCGCCGTTCCCGCCTTCCCACCGCCCTCGGCCTCAGCGCTCCGCACCCATTTCCGCAGGGTCTCGGACGTTGTTCCGCACTTCGCGGCGATAGAAGTGATCGCCGCCCACTGTGAGGGGTACTCGCCCTGGTGCTCCAGGACCAGCCGTACCGCTCGCTCTCGCATCTCCGCTGGATATCGTCCTCGTCGTGTCATCGTTCCATCCTCTCAAGAACTGGAGCCTCCAACATTCCCGGGGCGGTTCACATGGTTTCGTGCGCTCGCGCTGCTTCCGCTTTACGGCCTTCTCAGAAACGCTCATTGAATGTGTCAATTAGCGCGAGGGCTTAAGAGGCTTCGCACCTAAGATTTCCCTACACGGCACACTGCCCGCTGAGACAAACCAAAGCTTCTCGACACGCCGCGACGGGGCTTGCCGGTCTAACGACCATACCGCTTTCGCCTTCTTTCGAAGGCATCAGGGCCTCCCTCCAGCATCTGCACTTGGGCAGTCACCTCGGGCAACTCAAGCCCCCCGCGCGCCTTGACCTGACAGGCATCCTCTCCCGCCAGCCGCTCCACGCGGATGACCATCTCAGCGTCACCCAGAACGGGAATGTTCGGGTTGTGGCTCGCAGCGATGATCTGGCGCGAATTCTTTGCCGCCCTGATGCTTTCGACCACGGACTCCGTGACGAACGCATGATCCAAATCATCCTCTGGCTGGTCGACGATGAGCGGCCGCCGCTTATTGAGGAGCGCGATCGCCAGCACGGCCGAGCACCGTTCACCTACAGAGAGTCCCCGAAGCTCTGTATAAATCATCTCGCCTTCCCGTCTGAGCTGAATCCTGACGAGCGGAGGAACCTCGAAACGGTTTAGCTCTCGCACTGCTGATGGGCTCATCTGCGCCACCGCTCGTCCCGCGTTGGCAGCGGTCAGGCCCGCTGTGGTAAGTGCGGCCACGTCCGAGCCCTCCATCGCCGTCGCGAGAGCAGATGGATTGAGCGCCGCGCATAGCGTCGCAACCTGCTCCTCGCGATGCATCATCCCTGACCCGTCCAGGCAAGCGTTGACGAAGTCTGCATAGCTTCGTCGGTCGCCGGTCAACTCAAGGATAATTCGAACACGAGGAGCGAGCTCCTTATTAAGCCTATCAACAACTTCTTGGCGCTCGACGTTCCGCTCGGCGCGCACGCGCTCAAGTTCTTTCACAACCCCATTCCACCTCGCTTCACGCGCGGCGAGGAGCCCCACGAGTTCCTCGCGCCGAGGAATCGACTCTTCGTCGATCTTCCTGAGTTTCGTCTGGAGTGCCCTCTGCTCCTCAGCGGCCTTGGCCAGAGTCGAAGCGCCAAGCTCCTTGAGCCGTTCTCGAAAGGTATCTTCGGCCGCTTTGAAGTTGGCCTCCCAAACAGCTTTGACGGTGGCTACCTTGGTTCGAGCGGAGCCGATCGCAGTTTGAACCTGTGCACCGACGTCGTCTGCTGCGGCCTTCAGTTGCTGCATCGCGACCACGACTTGAGAGATCTCCGTAATCGATGGCCACTTGTCGCTTTCTTCTGGCACCGCCGGAACAGGAGGGAGGCTCAGCTTCGTCGCCTCCTCGAACTTCTGGAGCCACGTCTCCACACGTCCGAGGTACTGTTGCTCCGCTGTCCAAAGCGAACGCCTATCGAACACAGGGTCCTTGAGCCGCTCACTTAAGTCCTTTAGGTCCGCCGCTGCCTCGGGTCGCTCCGCGATCGCCGCAGCCAGCGAATCGATCTCTTGCTCCGACGCGGCGATTTCCTGTTCGAGCTGCGCTGCCGCTTCAACGAGACCGCTCTCTCCAGGACTCTCGGTTGGATTGGCGATGTTGTCGTCGATCAGACGGAGCTGTTCGTCGGCTCGTTCAGCAAGTTTCGAAACCTCTCCTTGGCCGTAGAACTCGGCTCCAATTATCTCTAGCGGTGCAATGTTGTGCGGTATGAGTCCTGTCGGGCCAATAGCGAAGACGCGAGCCTTCTCTTGAAACTTCACGCGCTTTTTCCCGTCCACCTCGAATGCCCCCGATCGAACGACGGCGAAACGGTTACCAGAATCGTCGTAGACGTGGACGACCACTTCGCCGACGTTCGCGAGAAACCCAGACTGTCGCTCACGGAGAAGCGTGCGCTCCTCATCGCGACTTGGCTCGTGCTGAAAGGCGAAACGCAGGAGGTCGATGGCGGCGGACTTTCCGGCACCGCGCCCGCCAATTAGAACATTGAGGTTCGGCGAGAACAGAAACCGCTCTGCGCCGTAGAGCCCTCCCGTGACGGCCATCCCGAGGATGCGCGAGTGCTTCGCATCGGGCGGCGCCGTGCGCAGGATGCGAAGGTCTGGCTCAAAGAGAACTTGACGAAGCCCGTTGAAGCTCGGTCGGGCCATCTTCACCCACATTGCAGCCGGTACCGAACGCGGATCGTGGGAGTCTGAACCGACAGTGAAGGGCACAGGCAACTTCAGCCCGTCGCGAACATATGTCTCCGTCTTCGCGGATGTGCCGGCATCCGAGTTGGCCCCGAGCTCGAGTAGATCGAGGGATTCAATCGCCTTCAAGCGAGCTTGGCCCTTCATGTCTTGGACCACACCCTTGGTGGAACCGCAGTGAGCGCCGATCACAATTCCGCCCAAGGCATGCACCGCGTCGGCGACCTCAGAGACGGCGCGCTCAATGATCGCACCTTCTCGACCCCGCTGCTCCGGCTCAAGTCCGAGCTGAGATAGCAGATGATGGATGGCCTCTGTTCCGCCGTCTGGGAGTATGGCGAGGACGTGGACTCCGGGATTCACGGTGATCTCCACGCCAGGGAGGACGACTAGCGTTCGCCCGCCCGCCTTCGCCAGCTCGCGAGCTGCGTTCGTTGCAGCATCAACAAAGCCGCCGGTGTTGTGATCGGTAATGGCAACGAGGTCCAAGCCTTGGTCTGCGAGAGATCGGATGAACTCGGCTGGTTCAATGACCTTGAGTCGGGCCCGCTCCGATGACGGACGGACTTCCTGGGCAAAATCATGTGAGGCAGGGGAATGAACGTGGAGGTCAACACGATACCAGCTCCCTTGGTCAGGGCAGTCGCCTAGCTTCTCGCAGACTTCAAGAATGTCCGCCTCCGACAACATTGGAACCCTCAAAACGCTAAGACACGTCAGCCATTCCTCGGCTCCGTAAGCGTAGACGTGCGAGGTGCGTACTCGCAATGGCATCTGGCGTAGCCGCTGGCGCGTTCTTGAAGCCTTACATGCCGTCAGGCCCAAGCTGTACAGGCATCCACGGGGCTGCGTCCAGCTGGCCACCATCGCGAGGCATCGAGTGGGGGTCGAGACGGCGTTCGCTCCGGGCAGCGCAGCGACCAAGTAACTCTGCCGCATGCTCTTGCTGGGCTTGGGGAGGATGTTTCTTAAGCGCTCGCAGTCCGCGTTCAGACACCACTGCTGGTCCAGGCATCCTCTCGATGAGTTCCAACGCAGCCGGGTCCAAGTCCAAAACCTGAAGGACGTGCGTCACACGAGCGCGCGACACGCCGAACCGGCGTGCCAGGTCGGCTCTCGACTCTCCTCGCTCGTCCATCGATGCGCGCCACTCGCGGGCGAGATGCACCGGGTTACGTCGGTGGCGCCGCGCGCTGATTGAGGAGTGGACAATCGGTGCTTCCTCCCAGGAGAAACGGTACCGCCTCTCCCCCGACGGAGGTTTCTCATTGCAGCCAACCCTGGCGGTAACTTCAAACGTGAGCAAAGTTCGGATTTTCCCCCAGCTCGGGGAGCCACTACCCCCTTTTCCGAACTTCTGCCCTTGAACCGCTCGCCGAGGCTCACCCCCGGGAGTTGGTGGAGCGTGATCTCGACCCGGTACCACTTCGACCGGACCTTCGCCGCAAACGCCCTGGCCGTGCCCTCCGGGGGCGCGTCCTGCTCGGGGTCGAAGGGGCGGACTTGGACTTCGCGAAGGAGCAGTCGGAACAGCTCCTTCTGGTCCTCGGCGGGGAGCAGATCCACCATTCGGTCGAATTCAACCAGGCTGCGACGGATGATCTCGGCGTCGAGCACCTTTTTCTGCCTGCGGTCGATATCCATCTGGAGTTT
>PNKC01000008.1 GCA_013822275.1 Anaerolinea sp.
CCCTTATCGCCCGCGCGTTGATGGGACGAAGTGGCCAGTATCCGGCGACGGCCGCGGCCGCCGCGGATATCACGGGCACACTGGACTTCCTCCGTTACGCCACGCGCACTGTCAGGCAATTCCCGGCGCCCCCCGGGCATGGCCACCAACTGGGAGAACCACTCGCCGCCAATCGGCAATCGTGAATCGTGAATCGCCAAGCGTGAATCGCTACGCCAGCCGGTTCACCGTCGCGGCGATGTACTCCACGTCCTCTGGCCCGAGCTGCGGGTGGATCGGCAAGGAGATGACGTGCTTCGCGGCCTCTTCAGCCACCGGGAAGCTGCCCTCGCCGAAGCCCAGCTTCTGCATGATCGGCTGCTGGTGAATCGGGATGGGGTAGTGGACGGCGCACCCAACACCGGCCTCATTGAGCCGTTTCAGGAGGCCGTCACGGTCTTTGCTCACCCGGACCGTGTACTGGTGGAAAACGTGGCGGTCGCCTTCGCGCACTTTTGGCGTCTCGACGCTCCGGATGAGCCGGGAAAGGCCCTCCGCGTTTGAAATGCGCGCCCTGTTCCAGTCTTCCAGGTAGCCGAGTTGAACCAGCCCGATGGCGCCGTTCACGTCCTGCATGCGCCAGTTCAGGCCGAAATACTCGTGGATGTAGCGCTGTTCCTGGCCGTGGCTGCGGATGATCCGGCAGAGCCGCGCGACTTCGTCGTCGTCCGTCGTGATGATGCCGCCTTCGCCGGTGGTCATGTTCTTCGTCGGGTAGAAGCTGAAGCAGCCGGTGCCAAACGCGCCGGCGCGGCGTCCCTTGTGCTCGGCGCCATGCGCCTGGGCAGCGTCTTCCACCAGGGCAAGCTCGTTGTCTTCGCAGATTTCCGCGATCTCTTCGATGCGCGCTGGGTGGCCGTAAAGGTGGACCGGCATCACAGCCTTCGTCCGGTCCGTGATCGCGTCTTCAAGCTGGTTAGGGTCCATATTCAGGTCGAAGGGGTCGATGTCCACGAACACCGGTGTTGCGCCACAGGCGATGATGCTCGTCGCGGTCGCGATGAAGCTGAAGGGCGTCGTGATCACTTCGTCACCCGCGCCCACGCCGTTCGCCTGGAGCGCGACGATGAGCGCCGCCGTGCCGCTGTTCACGCCGATCGCGTGCTTCGTGCCGATGTACTCCGCGAACGCCTTTTCGAACGCCTCGACGCGGCTTCCCTGGGCGAGCTGTCCGCTATCGAGGACCGCCATCACGGCACGCTTCTCTTCGTCACCGACCAGCGGCTTCGCGACGGGGATAAACGGGCGTTCGGTTGTTGTCATTCGGAGGTTCCTTTCGCTTCGAAACGGGGCGCGGTGTTGAGCCTGAGAACCGAGCGTAACAAGCGGTGGCGTTTGGCGCTGAAAACGCCGCGGGCCAGGGCGTTTTCTATCCGCGAGACACATCGTGGCCGCAATCTATCCTGGAAACCGGGCCTGCATCAGTTATGGGGCCAGCGAGTGGCATGCCAGCGGTGTAAGCTGGGCGGCGCAACGGACGGGCAAACCGGTGCGTCCGGACAGACTGTTGCCGGGGCATGCGCTGCTCGCCATAACCACGGAAAGAGGAAACACCATGGCAATCGACTTCGAAATCCCGGCAGAGGCGAAAGCGATCCGCGAGAAGGTGCGGAAGTTCGTCCAGGACGAGTGCATCCCCGCCGAGGAAAAGCTCATCGGCGGCGGCGGCGACTACAAGACGATCCTCGGCGAACTCCGCGGCAAGGCCCGCGCGCAGGGGCTCTGGTGCCCGTTCATCCCGAAGGAGTGGGGCGGCATGGGGCTCGGCCCGCTGGCCAATGCGCTGGTCCAGATGGAGACCGGCGAAAGCTACCTTGGCGCGCTGGCACTCAACACGCAGGGGCCGGACGACGCCACGATGCTCACGCTGCTCATCCATGGCACTGACTTCCAGAAGGAGAAGTTCCTCAAGCCCCTGCTCAACGGCGACAAGCGCATCTGCTATTCGATGACTGAAAAGGCCGCGGGTGCCGACGCCACCGGCATGCAGACCCGCGCCGTCCGTGATGGCGACAACTGGGTGCTCAACGGAGAGAAGTGGTTCAGCAGCGCGGCGAGCGTTGCCGACATCGCCGTCGTCATGGCGAAGACGGACCCGGACGCGCCCCGCCACCAGCAGTTCAGCACCTTCATCGTCGAACTGCCGAACCCCGGCTACCAGATTGTGCGCGACATCAAGACCATGGCCATTGAGGGGCCGCTTTCGCACATCCTCGGTGGCGGCCACGCAGAGGTGCTTATCCAGGACCTGGTGGTGCCGGCGGAGAACCTGCTGGGCGGGCAGGGCCAGGGTTTCAACATGGGCCAGCACCGGCTGGCTTACGGCCGCCTGCGCCACGGCATGCACAACATCGCCATGGCCCAGCGCGCGCTCGACATGGCCACGAAGCACGTGACCGAACGCTCAACCTTCGGGCAGCCACTGTCGAATCGCCAGGGGGTCCAGTGGATGCTGGCCGACTGTGCGAGCGAGCTGTACATGGCGCGGCTGATGCTCCTCCACATCGCCTACAAGGCGGAGCATGGGATGGACCTGCGCCAGGAGAACTCGATCGCCAAGGTGTTTCTCGCGCACATGGTCCACAAGGTGGTGGACACGGCGATCCAGCTGCACGGCGCGCTTGGCTACAGCCAGGACACGCCGCTCGCCCGCTGGTACACCAGCATCCGCTCGCAGCGGCTGGTGGACGGCCCGGACGAAGTACATCGCTGGACGGTCGGCCGGAACGTGATCAAGGCCTATCAGCAGCACGGCACGACGGCCAGCGCAGCGGGCGGGGACTTGATCTAGGCGACGCGACAAAGGCGGCTGGTGGATTTCCCGCCAGCTTCCCTGCTGAGTAGCACAGTGAGCCGTTGACAATCCCGTGGTAGTGGACGAAACACTAGACTCGATGGGGCCCGCGGCGGCGGCGGCCGCGGCCGCTGAGTCCGGGACATCGGATGCAAGGTTCGCGAACGCGGTCGCCGGTGCGAAGTTGCCGGGCGTGCGCTAGATCCGATAATGACGACTGCGTATAGTACGCATGGAGTAGGGCAGCCTCCGCTGGCGGCGGCTACAGTGGGCCCATGGCTCGCAGCGCGGCGGACGAACCGGATCTCAGGCTGATGCTCACACCCCGGCAGGAGGAGATCATCCGGCTCATCCAACGAGGTCTGACGAACGGGCAAATCGCCGAGCTGCTCGGCCTCAGCCTCGACGGCGTCAAGTGGCACGTCCGCGAGATCCTCGCGCGGCTGGATGTGGAATCGCGCGAAGAGGCTGTTGCCGTCTGGCAGGACCAGCATCGTGCGACGGCCTGGGCGAAGCGCGTTATGCGCGGCCTCGTCCCGCTGGGTGTTGGCCTGCGCATTGGCGTGGCCGGGACGGCGCTGACCGGAGCCGTCGTTGGCGGCGGGATGATCATTGCGGCGCTCAGCAGCCCGGGCGGCTCCGTGGGGCCTGCTGGCGCCGTTGGGGATGCGGTGACTTCGCCCACCTCTGTTTTCGCCGCGACCGCCTTCCCTACAGCGGACCCGGCGACGGCGTGCGTCGCCGGCGACCTCCTGATCGGCGGCGACTCCAGAGTCGAAGGCGGAGCCGTCGTTTCCGAATTTCGCATCACAAAACCCCGCGGGTGCGACCTCACGGGTCCGATCGAGGCGTTCGTGGTCGAAGACGCCTCGGCGGGATTCCAGGGTGCGCGGCTGCTCACGGATCGAACGGGCCTGGTTGCGCCAGTGGGTACGGATCGCGTCTTCGTAACCGTCACCTGGCGGAACTGGTGCCGCCCCGTCCCAACGCCGGCGCCGACAGCCCAACGGGTTCCTGGCGCCATTCCAGATCTCCCGCCTCCCAACCCTGTTTGGATGGCCTGGAGTGCGACGAGTGGCATCAACACCGGAGCCCTCTACCCCACCTGCGAGTCACCGGCCCTTCCAACAACGCTCAGCCTGGCGACGCGCGCGGAGCCCGACCCGCCAATCGTGCCGACACCGATTGTGGCCGCGCCGCAGATCGTGTCACCGGCTGACCTTGACCCGTTTGCGCGCTGGTTCGCGACGGTGGTGGGGGCACGCGATGAGGCAGCACTCTCGGTGCTGGCGAAGCCCATGGACGTGACCTGCCCGGTTAGCGTCCCATCGGGGCCGGACCAGCGCTTCCCGCTCTGCAAAGAGGCTGTGGCCGGGCAGGTGCGGAGCGGTTTCGTCATGTCGCAGAGCGGACAGCTCGGTTCGGAAGAGCCATTCAAGGGGCGGCTAAACCAGGTCACCGCGGGGAGCGGCAACCTGCGGACTGCTGGTTGTGCGGTCGATACCCTCGCCTGCGAACGCTTTGTCGTTGTCTTTGAGGCGCTTCCTGCGAGCGGTCCCGGAAGCTATCAGGCGTTCGTTTTCGAGGCCATTCAGGGCGTGGCGATCCTGCGTGGCATCTATCCGGGCGGTGGGGATCGCGGCACCGTCTTTGCGGGCGGCACCGGGAACACGCCATGGGGTGAGGTGGTGTTCGTGCCACTGCGTTGAGCGCATGACGGGAGCCGCCCGCCTCGCTGCCCTACAGCCACCGCCGGAGCCAGTACTGTTCGAAGGCGATTTTGGCTGCGTGCCAGGCGCGGCCCGGGCGGTGCATCGCGACCGTTGGGACCGGGGAGGCGAAGAAGTCACCGCGGGCGAGGCCCGATTTGCCTCCGCCCGTCTCCAGGAAGCAGGTGCCGTGGCCGTCGAAGGCCGCTTCCAGAAGGTCGCCGCGGATGCGCCGCGTGATGTTTTCGGCCACCACTTCGGCCTCCCCGTGGGCGAAGACGCCGGCCTTCGGCAGGAGGAGGCCGTTTTCCAGCGGGATGGCCGTGTTGTCGCCGATGGCATAGACGTTGCTCGCCCGCGTGCGCAACGTGGAGCGGTCGACCGGTATCCAGCCGCCGGGGCCTGCGAGCCCGCTGTTAGCGATGACCTCTGGCGGACGATGGGGAGGGATGACGACGGCGAGGTCGAAGGGCGCCGATTCGCCCGTGAACTGGACCGAGCCGGGCTGTACCGCTTCCAGCGTCGCACGCGGGTGGAACCCAATCCCGCGCGACGCAAGTTCAGCGGCAACGCTGTGGCCGGCAAACGGACCGGCGACCGGCAGTGGCAACGGCTCCGGCGTGTACATCTCGATCTGGGATGACTCGCGAAGCCCGCGATCGCGGAGGAAGCCGTCGATCAGCATGGCCGTCTCGTACGGGGCCGCGGGGCACTTGTAGGGCATGGAAGCGATGGCCACCACGACCTTTCCCCCGCGAAACGCCGCGAGGGCGTCGCGGAGCCGCTCGGCCGAGGGCAGGTCGTAGGGGTGGAAGGTGTGCTCGGCGAGGCCAGGTATGCGCCCCGGATCCAACGACGCGCCAAGGGCAACCACCAGGTAGTCGTAGCCGATCGGCCCGGACTCGGTCTGCACCTCGGATGCCGCCGTGTCGATGCCCGTGACGCTGACGTGAGCGACTTCGACGCCCCGCTTCAAGAAGCCTGAATAGTCGCGCGTGATGGTGCGCGGCTGGCGCTTCCCGACCATGAGCCAGAGCAGGGACGGCGCGAACGTGAACGTGGCGGACCGTTCGACGAGAGTCACGCGCGCGTCGGTCCTAAGTTTCTGCTTGAGCCGCGTCGCGGCGACCTGACCGCCGATGCCGCCACCGAGCACGACGACCCGTGGGAGATTGATCTCAGCCATTGCGGCCTCCTTAGAAGACGAGCACCCGCTCGCTTTCGGCTATCCAGGCGGCGAGGTCGGCCATGGTTGCCATGATCGCCTCGGGGATGACTTCGCCCTGGCCGATGCCGCAGCGGTTGATGCAGGTTGTGCAGATCTTGACCCGGCCGCCCTTTGGCAGGAGGCCGCGGAGCATGGCCTGCAAATCGAACTCAGCGCCCTCCGGCATCGCGCCCTGGCGGACGACATCTATCGCGTCGTTCATGACGAAGATCCGCACCGGTGACTTGCGCTCCAAGAGGGTGGACGCCAGCCGCAGCGCGTTCCAGGTGGTGTCGCCATCGAACGGCGCGTGGCTAAGGACGATGAGGACCGTGGGCGGCGTCTCGGCCGGACCGCGGCCCGCAATCCGGGCAGACAGGGTTTTCAGTGAAGTGAGCATTGAATGTCCTTTCAGGCGGCCTGGAGTGGGAGGCCGGCCGCTTTCCACTCCGGGAAGCCGTCTTCGAGCCGGACGGCGGCGATGCCGCGGGCGCGCAACGCTGCCACCGCGTCAGCGGAGAGCATGCAGTAGGGCCCGCGGCAATAGGCGACCACTTCCTTGCCGGCGGGGATGGTGGACAGCCTCGCTTCGAGTTGCTCGACCGGGATCGAGAGGGCGCCGGGGATGTGCCCTGCCCGGTATTCCGGCTCCGGGCGGACATCGACGAGCACGACCTCGCCGGTTCGCATCCTGGCGAGCAGTTCGTCCCGGCTCATCGGCAGGAGCGGGTCTCGCCCGGCGACCAGGTCGTCCACGATGCGGCCGAGTTCGGCGAGCTGTTCGCGCGCGAGGTCTCGCAGGGCGAACCAGAAACGGACCACGTGTTCGCCGGCGACGGCGTAATAGACACGCGGCGGGTCTCGGCGCACGGCGGCAAGGCGGCATTCGGCCAGTATCCGAAGCTGGCGCGAGGTGTTCGAGATGCTCAGGCCGGCGGCTTCGGCGAGTTGCTCCACGGTCTGTTCACCCTGGCAGAGGCGGTCCATGAGCTTCAGCCGGCTGGGCGAGGAGAGGGCGTCCGTAATCCGCGCGAACTGCTGGAAGATGGAGTCCGATGCGTCTACTTTCATTATTGCGCAAGTATGCAAGCAATCGCTCGCAACGTCAACGCAGCCAGTGGTCCATCCGGCCACCGGGCCCCAGAGGAGCCGGGGCGACCCACGCGCGCTCCACGATGACCCTGGTGCGGTTCGGCTACGGTGTCGCGGCTTCCGCGACCACCACCGGGAACGACTCCGTGGCCTCGCGGCTGGCGAGGCGCATCGTGTACACGGCGAGGCCGGTGAGGATGCTCGCGCCCATCAGCGGCGTTGAAGCGCGTTCGAGCCAGGTCAGGTCGCCCAGCAGGCTGACGACAAAGCCAACGAGGCCGATGTTCATCCCAAAGAACACGGCCTGGTCAGCGATGCGCCCCCGGCCATCCCGGCGGGCAACCACCAGGAGCAGGCCGAAGATGGCGTTGGTCAGGACACCAATGAACATCATGTGGTCGAGTGCCAGGAGTTGCTCCGTCGGGACGTTGTCGAAGTCGCCCTTGTGGCGGCCGGCGAGGTAGTTGATGAAGAGGATGTTGGCGACGATCGCCACGCCGGCGGCCACGGCGTAACGCGCGGGCGTGGGGGTCTTCCAATCGACGCGTTTCGCGGCGCCGAAGTGGCGGATGACGAAGATGACGACGCCGGCGAACTCGATCAGCGCTGCGATGGGCGCGAGCGGTTCGATCTCAAGGAGCAGCGAGAGCATGAGGAGGATGCCGCCGATGAAGGGCAGCGCCATCTGTGCCGTGCCCAGGCGGCTCGCCTTGCGCAGGGTTGGCCACCCGAGGGCCCATTCGGCCAGGGCCATGCCCACCGGGATGAGGAAACCGACGACCATGGTGGCGGGGTGCGCGTCTTCACCGCCAGACGGGAGGACGTTGCGGCCGGTGGCGATCTTGGTTGCGAGGAGGACGCCGATCGCGCCGCCCGCCACGGATGTCGCCACCGCGGCGAGGAACCCGAGGTGGACCGTCGTGACCTCAACCGACCGGAGACGCCAGAGCACCCAGGCGAAGAAGCCGACGATGCTGGCAAAGGCAAAGCTGCCCATAACCGCGCGGCCTTCGGCGTAGGTGATGGCGAACGTCAATGCGAAGGCGGGGAGGGTGATGATGGCCGCCAAGACAAGAGCGCGCGCAGCCCGCACCTGGCCGCGCGTGGCGGTGGCGCCGAACAGCCAGAGCGAGGCGGCGAAGACGCACATCGTGATCCAGCCGAGCGTGCCCGCGTGGACGTGTGAAAGGACGGTCTTGCGGCTGAAATCGACGATGTCCGTGCCGTTGAGGATGCCGATGACCACGGTCCAGACGAAGACGACCATTGCAACTTGAAGGAGCAGGAGCACCTCGCGGCGGAGCGGATACTCTGTGGTTGCAGTAGCACGAGCGGCCATCGGCCACCCCCTTGAATGGTGAGTCGAGCGGACTATACGGCGGCGTGGGCGCGCTCGCCAACGCTTCGCGGCGTGATATCAGCGCATTCTCACCAATGGAGTTTCACCACGGACGAACAGACACTCGCCGCGAAGAAATCGACCCTGCGGCATGATCCCGTACGGGCTGTACGTCCTCGGCCACCGCAACGGTGACGACGTTGGCGCCGCGACGGTGAACTGGTTGACGCAGTGTTCGTTCGAGCCGCCGCTCATCGCCGTGGGCGTGACGAAGGACAGCGGGGCGTACGCTGCGATCAAGGCGTCCGGCACGTTCGCGCTGTCGTTCCTGGAGTGCGGACAGAAGGACATCGCCTTCGCGTTCTTCGGCCCAACGAAGCTGGACGGCAACAGCGCGAACGGGCAGCCCTTCGAGACCGCGCAGACGGGCGCGCCCATCATCTCCGCCGCCCCGGCCCGGGTTGAGGCACGGGTGGTCAGCGAAGTGAATACCGGCGACCATTCGTGCGTGGTCGCGCAGGTGATTAACGCAGGCAGCAAGCGTGCCGCGGATGTCCTGACGCTGAAGGAGTGCGGCGTGAACTACGGGGGTAGTGGTCACTACGGGTCGCGGAAGATGTCGTGGGTGCCAATGCGCCGCCAGACGATGTGGCGCTCACCGGGCACCTCCGCGGCACTGTACTGAAACGTCGCCCGCCCATCCGCGTCCCAGCTCAGCTCCCAGACGCCGGGATGCGACACGACCCGTTTCACGCGTAGTGCAGGACGAAAGGCGCCTGACCCGAGGTCGTCGACGAACCAACGCAGCGCTTCCTTGAAGTGACGCTGCTGCTCGGGGGTGAGGCGCCTGAACTCCCGAAGAAACCGCTCGTGCTCCTCGTGAGTGGGCAATTGAACTACGTTTCGCTTGGCAGGCTGTCGAGCAGATCAAGGAACTCGGCAGTGGTGTGCGACCCGACGAGGCCTTCGCGACTGAGTGGCGACGCGCGAGGATTCGGCCCATCGATTTCGATGTGACCGTCCGAAGAGAAGGTGACCGTGACGGCTTCGCCAGGTTCGCCGATCATCCCAACCAGGGAAGCAGGCACAAGAACGGACCCATCGTTGCGGACCGTCAGCTGCTTGCGAAGCACAGGATAGGGCCAGAGCTTCGGTTCGCTCTCGGTGGACGCTGGTTCAGATGACGGGCGGACACGCCGGATTGCCATGGATGCCAGTTTACACCAGCTCCAGGACTTCGCCCTCGTACTTCTCGGTTCCCCGGCGCATCTCGACGAGCCTGTCCAACTTCACCAGGCAGTCGCTGACGCCCTTCTCGCCGTTCAGGGCGTCAAAGTTCTGCATGCCGCAGACGTTGCAGGAGCCGTGGTGGCAGTCCGGGACGGTCTTCACGGAGTGGACATCGCGCCACTGGCCGCGGAGGTAGCTCTTGGTGACCCCGCAATCGATGTGGTCCCAGGGGAGCGGCTCATGCGTGTCCCACTCCCGGTGGGCGAACCACTCGCCGTCCACTCCGGCTGCCGCGAAGGCGTCCTCCCATGTCTGGGGATTGAAGTACTCGCTCCAGGCGTCGAACTTCGCGCCCCGCCGCCAGGCTTCGTAGACGGCGATGGCTACGCGCCGGTCCCCGCGGCTGAGGACGGCTTCGATGAAGCTGTCGCGCGGGTCGTTCCAGCTGAACTCCACTCCGGCGGAGCGGCAGCCGTCTTTGAGGAGGAAGTGCTTCTCTGCAAGTTCCGGGGCGGTGTCCTGGCGGGCCCACTGGAAAGGTGTGTGAGGCTTCGGGACCAGGTTGCTCGTGCTCACCCGGACGCGGGCCCGCCCACCAACGTACTTGCGGCCGATGGCCTTCACCTTTTGGCCCATCTCAACGATGCCCGCGACGTCTTCCAGCGTCTCCGTGGGCAAACCGACCATGTAGTACATCTTGACGCCGGTCCAGCCGCGCTGGAACGCGTTTTCGGCGGCGCCCAGGAGGTCCGCTTCGCTCACCAGCTTGTTGATGGCGTTGCGCAAGCGCTGGCTGCCAGCCTCCGGCGCGAGCGTAAGGGTGTGCTTCTTGCCCTTCGCCACGGCGTTCGCGACATCCACCGAGAAGCTGTCGACGCGGGTGCTCGGGATGCCGATCTTCAGCGCCGGGAAGGTCTCGTTGAGGCTCTCGATCATAGGCACGATCTGGCTGTGGTCAGTGGTGCTCAGGGAGAGCAGGGAGAGCTCGTCGTAGCCGGTGTTTTGCATGAGTTCGCGCGCCGCCTGGACCACTTCCTCCGGGCTGCGTTCGCGTGTCGGGCGGTAGATCATGCCGGCCTGGCAGAAGCGGCAGCCCTGGGTGCAACCGCGCTGGATCTCGACGGCGGCGCGGTCGTGGACGGTCTGGAGGAAGGGGACGATGGGCTTCACGAGCGCCGGCGGCAGCTTCTCCACGACGCGGCGGGTGATGGTTGGAGGCGCCCCGTCCAGGCGGTCGAGGCTGGCGAAGTGGCCGCTGGCGTCGTAGCGGGGCTCGTAGAACGAGGGTACGTAGACGCCCGGCATGGTGAGCAGTTCACGCAGGCGTCCCCGCCGGGGCGTGCCCAGGCGCTTCCACTCGCGCACGCGGTCGGCCAGTTCGACCACGGCGTCCTCACCTTCCCCAAGGACGAAGGCGTCTATGAATGGCGCCAGCGGTTCCGGGTTGAAAGCGCCACTGCCACCGGCGATGACGAGCGGGTGGCTTTCGTCCCGCTCGCGCGCCCAGACTGGGATGCCGGCGAGGTCGAGCATGTTTAGGAGGTTCGTATAGGTCAGCTCGTACTGGAGCGTGAAGCCCAGGATGTCGAAGTCCCGGATGCGGTTGCGCGTTTCCAGGCTCCAGAGAGGCGTGCCTTCGCGGCGCATCTCCGCCTCCATGTCCTCCCAGGGCGCGAAGACGCGTTCGGCCGCCACGTCCTCCACCTTGTTGAGGAGGTCGTAGAGGATGCCGAGGCCCATGTTGGACATGCCGATGTCGTAGCTGTCCGGGAAGGCGAGGGCGATGCGCACGGAGGCGTTTCGCCAGTCCTTGGTGACGCTGTTCCATTCGCCGCCGCTGTAGCGGGCGGGCTTGGAGACGCGGGTGAGCAGGGAATCGATGGATGCAGTCATGGCCGATCCTCCTTCGGCAGAGGCGAGGCTGCCGGCAGGCCGAAGATCCATGATAGGGGACGGCTGGCCACGGGTGAACGGATTGCATCATGCGGCAGGATGGCGGCGCGGGACTGGACTGTCGCGCGAGAGACCTGCCATGGCCGGCGCGGCTACTGTATCATTCGGGTGATGACGCCCGCGCCGCGCAATCGCACTATTGGTCTGACCGATGACGAGCTGCGCGAGTACCAGAAACGGCTGACAACAATAGGCGGCCCGCAGTCGCTATCGGCTGTCGTTGATCGTGTAATCCATGGCGACACTACCGGGCTGGTCGACTTCCTTCCCGATCGTTGCGTCGATCTGTTGTTCCTTGACCCTCCGTACAACCTCACCAAGGAGTTTGGTGACCTCAGGTTCAACAAGACGACCAGTTCCGCGTACGCGGGTTGGGTTGACTCCTGGCTGGCCCCGCTCGTCCGAGTCCTGAAGCCGGGTGCATCGATCTACATCTGTGGAGATTGGCGGTCATCCTCTGCCATCCAGTCCGCGGCCGAGCGCCATTTCACCGTCCGCTCGCGCATCACGTGGGAGCGGGAGAAAGGGCGTGGCGCGAAGGCGAATTGGAAGAATGCGTCCGAGGATCTCTGGTTCTGCACGATGGGCGACAGCTACACGTTTAACGTGGATCAGGTGAGGCTGCGCAGGAAAGTGCTGGCGCCGTACGTCGATGCCACGGGAAAGCCCAAGGACTGGACGGACGGCGCCGCAGGACGGTATCGCGACACGGGCCCATCGAATCTATGGACAGACCTCAGCGTGCCGTTCTGGTCCATGCCGGAAAACACCGAGCATCCGACGCAGAAGCCAGAGAAGCTCCTTGCGAGGATCGTGTTGGCGAGCAGCAATGCTGGCGACGTGGTATTGGATCCGTTTCTCGGCTCGGGAACGGCGGCCGCCGTTGCGAAGAAGCTGCGCCGCCGGTTTATCGGCATCGAGTCGAACCTGCGGTTTGCGTGCCTCGCCCAAAAGCGCGTCGAGCTCGCCGAAGTGGGAGGGGCGATTCAGGGGTTGGTGGATGGCGTGTTCTGGGAGCGGAACTCGGCGCCACCGCCCAAAGTCCGGTCCGCGCGCTCCGACCAGAACCGGCTTCTCGATTGACGGAGCTTCTCAGACCGAACAGGTTGGCCGAGCTCGAGGGCCAGATCCTCTCGCACTTGCGCACCAGTGCTCCCGAATTCCTGACGGCCAGCACGGCGCGGAGCACGCGGGCGGCCGGAGATGCTATCGAGGACATCGTCTGTAAGGCTTTGCCAGACTTGCTGGGCGACATTACGGGCGCGTGGGTGAAGGACCTTTCGCGCCGGGCGATGGCCGACGCCCGCATCCAAACCGCCAGCGGATCGGTCTATGACATCGATGTCAAGACTCATCGCGTCGGCACCGGGTTCAGCATGTCGAACCTCATCTCATGGCGACGGCTCGCGCAGTTCTACGAGCGGCCCGAGAACACGTTCTTGATCGTGCTCATCTCGTACGAGGTCGAAGGACACGAGGTCACGTTCGAATCCTGCCGCGCGTTCCCGATCGAATGGTTGTCCTGGGAGTCGCTTTCGTTGGGACTGCTGGGATGGGGTCAGATTCAATTCACCGATACCCGGTCATACAAGGTCGTCGAAGAGTACTCCCGCGCAGCGTGGATGACAGAGTTGTGTGACCGGCTGCTCGCGTTCTACCCCAACGAAATCGCAAAGATTCAAGACCGGATCGCCTTCGTCCGAAGGACCAGGGAACGCTGGACAACGTAAGGCCGCTGCCTGCCAGCCGGATCGTGTAGCATCGCCCCAACTCACCGCCGGAGCGCGCCATGCAAGTTGCCATCCAGACCCGCGAGATCGCCGCCAACGGCTTTGTCTTTCGCTGCCGGGAGGCGGGCAAACCAGGCGGCACGCCGGTTATCCTCCTCCACGGCTTCCCCGAGACATCGCATATGTGGCTGCCGCTCATGCCGGTGCTGGCTGACGGGGGTTACCGTGTGCTCGCCCCGGACCAGCGCGGCTATAGCCCGGGCGCCCGGCCCGAGGGCATCGATAACTATACCTACGCCACGATCGCTTCGGATGTGATTGCGCTGGCGGATGCGGTTGGGTTCGGCCGTTTCCACCTGGTTGGACACGACTGGGGCGCCGGGGCCGGTTGGGCAGTTGTGGCGCAGTATCCAGAGCGGGTCATCAGCTACGTGGCCCTGTCCGTGCCCCATGTCGGCGCGTTTGGGCGGGCAATCCGCGAAGACGCCGACCAGGCGAAGCGCAGCACCTACATCACCTTCTTCCAGGAGCCGGGTGTTGCCGAGGCAGCCCTTTCGGCGGACGGCTTCGCCGGGCTGAAGAATGTCTGGAGCCAATCGTCCGAGGAGGAGAAGGCCGAGTACCTTGCCGTGTTCTCGCAACCGGGGGCGCTGACAGGCGCGCTGAACTGGTATCGCGGTAGCCGCGGCATAGACCCCGAAGCGGACGCCACGCGTTTCGGTGACGTGTATACGCCGACTTTGCTCATCTGGGGAAACCAGGACACTGCCATCGGCCGCAAGGGCGTTGAGGACGCGGCGGCGTTCATGAAGGGCCCATACCGCTTCGTCGAGATGGACGCTGGGCACTGGCTCATCCAGGAGAAGACGGCTGAGGTGACCGCTGAGATTCTCGCGCACCTGAAAGCGAACGCGGCGAGCTGATTCGCCCGCATCACACGCACGTTTGAACACTCGGAGGGACCGCATGGCGGGGACGCTTGACCTTGTCGATTTCGCTTCACTGACGCCCGAGCAGGTAGCTGCCGGCTGCGAAGCAGCAATGCGCGACTGCGACGCCGCGGTCGATAGCATCGTCGCCATCCCGCACGACCAGCGGACGTTCGCGAACACGCTGCTCGCGCTCGAATCTGCGACGGACCACCTGGCCGCCGCGCAGGGCCAGTTCGGCTTCATGGCCTATGTGAGTGCCGATGATGCCCTGCGCACGGCGGCGCGGGAATGGGACGAGAAGCTCGACAAGTACGCTGTAGGCCTCTCCTTCCGCGAAGACCTGTACGCGGCCGTGCAGACCTTTTCCGCGACCCCGGACTCCAGGGCGCTGAGCGGCGAGGACGCCCGCCTGCTCGAACACGAGTTGCGCGACTACCGCCGCAACGGTTTCGAACTTGCGCCGGAGGAGCGCGCGAAGGTGCGGGGGCTTTTCGACAAGCTGGTTGAACTGGACGTCCAGTTCCGCAAGACCATCGACGAGTGGGATGACGGCATCGAGGTCCGGCGGGAAGACCTGGAAGGACTGCCGGAAAGCTACGTCGCAAACCTGAAGACGGTCGAAGCGGGCGGCGAGACGAAGTACCGCGTCTCCCTGGACTACCCCGAGTTGCATCCATTCATGGCGAATGCGGTCAGTACCGACCTGCGGCGGCAGCTGTTCGAAAAAGAACAGTGCAAGGGCGGGCCGGGCAACGTGAAGGTGCTGGAGGAGGCGCTGCGCGCGCGAGCCGAAGCCGCCCGGCTGCTCGGGTATGACTCCTGGGCCGCCTACAAGACCGAGGTGCGGATGGCCAAGCGGCGCGAGACTGTGGACTCGTTCCTGGCTGACCTGCGCGAGCGCGTGGCCGTCAAGGCGGCGCGGGACATGGAAGAGATGAAGGCCCTCGCGCGCGAACGGACAGGTTCGGATGCGGTCAATATCTGGGACTGGCGCTACTGGAACAACGAGTCGCTGAAGAGCCGCTACGCCATCAACGAGTTCGAGGTGGCCCAATATTTCCCGCTCGACGCCTGCATCGAAGGGCTGTTCAAGGTGACGCAGTCCATGCTTGGTGTGCGCTACGAATCCGCGCCTTCGGCTCCTCGCTGGCACCCCGACGTGCAGGCGTTCGACGTCTTCGACGAGGGCGGGAGCCAGCCGTTCGCGCGGTTTTACATGGATCTGTTTCCGCGGCCGAACAAGTACGGCCATGCGGCGGCATTCACCCTTCAGCGAGGGCGCGCACTGCCGGACGGGAGCTATCAGAAGCCGGTGAGCGCCATTGTGGCGAACTTCACCAAGCCGGGCGTGGACCAGCCGTCTCTGCTGCGGCACAGCGAGGTGGTGACCTTCTTCCACGAGTTCGGCCACATCCTCCACCAGACGCTCACGCGGGCACGCCGGGCGCGGTTCAGCGGCACGGCGACGGAGCGCGACTTCGTCGAGGCGCCCTCGCAGATGCTGGAGCACTGGGTTTGGGAGCCGGCGGTGCTGGGCAGCTTCTCCCGCCACCACGAGACCGGCGAATCGCTGCCGAAGACCCTGTTGGATTCGATGATTGCCGCCAAGAACCTGAACTCAGGCGTGCTTACCTTGCGGCAGTTGTTCTTTGCGACGCTGGACTTCACATACCACTCGCCCGGGTTCCACGGAGATACCACGCGCTCGGTGGAGGAACTGCACGCGATTACCGGCTTTCCGTACCACCGGGGCACGCACTTCCAGTCGGGCTTCGGGCATCTGTTCGGCTACGACGCGGGCTACTACGGCTACCTCTGGTCCCACGTTTTCGGGGACGACATGTACACACGATTTGAGTCTGCTGGGCCATTGGACCCGGCTACCGGGCGGCACTACCGGGCGGCCATCCTCGAACGCGGTGGCTCGGTTGATGGCGACGAACTGGTGCGCAGCTTCCTTGGCCGCGAACCGAACAACGAGGCGTTCCTCCGCGGCCTCGGGTTGGAAGGCTAACGAACCGGGCTGGACGCTTCGCCCGCCGCGACCCAGCCCCGGCCAAGGACTCGCC
Source organism: Anaerolinea sp. (assembly GCA_013822275.1). GTDB lineage: Bacteria > Chloroflexota > Dehalococcoidia > Tepidiformales > Tepidiformaceae > PNKC01. Next base: position 16,095 of record PNKC01000008.1, read on the forward strand.
CGAAGAGCACCGCGGCGGTGGCGGCGGCCGTGGCTGCGTAGATCGTGAGCGCCGCCGTGCTGGAGGTGTCCGTGCCCGCGGTGATGCCGTGCACCAGCGCCGCCAGGTAGCACGGGAACGCGAGGTAGTGCAGGGCGCGCCATTTCGCATACGGTATGCGGCCGGCCACGGCTGTGCTCCCCAGCGTGACGAGCAGCAGCCAGAGCCCAATCGTGCCGATGCCTACCTGGATCGGCCGGTAGCCGGAGGTGAACGGGAGCACGGCATCGACGGGCGAGAAGTGCACGACCGGGTCCATGAGCAGCGCGGCGACGTGGCCGGCGACGAACGACAGGGCCAGCGTGGAGCAGATGCGGTGCGCTTCGAGGAAAAGCGTCAGCGGCCCGCCGCCGGGCCGGAGGCGGAAGTGCACCCCGATGCCGAGGACCGTGGACGCCCAGAGGAGCAGGTAACCGGCAAAGCCGGCGGCGCGGGCCGCGTCCCATGTCGCGGTGCCCGTATCCGGGTCCTGCGTGACCCGCCCGTAGGCGATGCCCGCCACTAGCCCCGCGGCGAGCAACGCGCAGACTCGCCAGCTCATCTCACGAGCCTCGCGACCGTTTCTTCGTGACCGGCGTTGATGGCGGCTTCGGCATCGCGCCGGCAACGCTCGTGGCGGGCGAAGGTTGCGCTGGGATCGGGGCCGCTGGCACCGGGGTGCGCGTTGGTGCAGCCGGGACGGCGGTCGGTGGCGGGGGAGGATTGGCCGTCGCCGGGTCCGCCGGCGTGCTCGTGACGGCCGCTTTCATGGGCGAAGGCGTGGCGGTTGGCACTTCCTCGGCCAGCGCGGCCGCAACTTGCGCCGAGTCAATCACTGGCTCGTGGGCGCGCGCGAAGCCGAACCAGGCGAGGCCGAACCCGCAGGTCGCCAGCCCCGCAATCAACAGCTTCAACTCGGTGTGCCGTTCGCGTGAGAAGCCACGGCGGTTGCTGGTCATGTCACCTCGTACATCGGCAATGGCACGCGCGCGCCGCAAGGTGGCGCGCTCTGCACGACAGAGCGTAAGGCAGCCGATACTCTTCCCGTTACCCTCTCGGCAGGCATCTTTTCCGTGAACGGCGGTGGGAAGCGTCACTTTTCCCGGAGGGCGCGCCATACGATGCGTGAGGGGCCGCATGACGGCCTGATCTGGAGTTTGCAGATGGAAGACTCACAACCTCCTGGACTCCGGCAAGAGTGGCTGGCCCGCCGCTCCACCCGGAGGGCGTTGCTCGCCGGCGGCGCTGCTGTCGCGGCGGCGGGCACAGCGGCGGTGGTGGTGGGGGTCGCCGCTCGTGACACGAGTCCCGCTGGCGCCACCGCTACCCCTGCCGGAGGCCCGGCCAGCCAGGCAGCCACGCAGGCCGCGGCGGAGACGCCGAGACTGGCCCGGGTCATGCCCGAGCCCCGCCGGAGAGCCGCCCACCTCCTTCGGCGAGCTGGCTTTGGTGGGACGGCCGCCCAGATTGACGAGTTCGCGGGCCTCAGCCGTGAAGACGCCGCGGACCGCCTCCTCAACTACGAAACGATCGACAACTCCGCCCTGGATGCGCGCCTTGCCGCCGCAACCTTTGACCCAATCCGGCCGGGTGACAACGTGCGCTGGTGGTATACCCGCCTGCTCTACACCGCGCGGCCGCTGGAGGAGCGGATGACGTTCCTCTGGCACGGGCTGTTGACGAGCCAGGTGAGCAAGATCGGGCCGCAGCGGTCGAAACTCATGCTCGCCCAAAACCAGCTCTTCCGGACTCACGCCCTGGGCAAGTTCGACGACCTCCTCCAGGCAGTCAGCAAAGACCCGGCGATGCTGGTCTACCTTGACACCGTTGACAGCACGAAGGAGCACCCAAACGAGAACTACGCCCGCGAACTGATGGAGCTGTTTTCCATGGGCGTTGGCAACTACACGGAGGACGATATCCGCGAGGCGGCGCGGGCGTTTACTGGCTGGCGCATCACCAACCCCGATCGCCCGGCGCGCCCCGTCGAGGGGTTGAGCGAAGAGGAGCGGCGCAAGTTGCTGGACGAGGTATGGCGGAGCTACGAACCGAAGTTCATCGTCAACCAGCGGCTACACGATTCGGGCTCGAAGACGTTCCTCGGGCGCACGGGCAACTTCGGCGGCGAGGAGATCGTCTCGATCATCCTTGAACAGCCGGCGACGGGCCGGTACATCACCGCTCGCCTGTTCTCCGAATTCGCCTACCCGGACCCGGACCAGGAGACCGTCGACCGCCTGGTGAAGGTGTGGGACGAGTCCGCCCACAGCATCAAGGCGGTGGTCAGGGAGATCCTGACGTCGGACGAGTTCTACTCAGAGCGCGCCTATCGCTCCCTCGTCCGCTGCCCGGTCACCTTCCTCGTGAATGCGGTCCGCGGACTGGAGATCGGCGATGACCTGCGTCCGAACATGTTCAACGACAAGTACATCAAAGGCATGGACCAGGTGCTCTTCGAGCCGCCGAACGTGGCGGGCTGGCCGGGCCGTGCCACGTGGCTTTCTTCCGGCACGTTCTTCGCGCGGGTCAACTTCCTGGACCAGTTCCTGATGGGCCAACGCGCCCGGCCGCTGCGCCTCCCCGCGTTGGATGGCGCGACCACGCCCGAGACGCTCGTCGACCGCGCGCTTTCGATCTTCGTGGACGGCAACGTCCCGGCCGCTTCCCGCCAGTCGATCATCGACTACGCGGCCACCCTCTCGAACCCTCAACAGCGAGCCTCGGCAGTCGCCTACCTCGCGCTCGCCAGTCCCGAATACCAGCTCATCTAGGAGTGATTCCCGTGTTCAACCGCAGAGACTTCGTGAAGGGCGGCGTCGCCCTGGTAAGCATTGGCACAACGGCGCAGTCGCTCCTGAAGGGGAGTGTGGCGTTTGCGGCCCAGCACCCAAACGACGTGCTGGCGAAAAACAACGGCAAGATCCTCGTCCTCGTACAGATGGCCGGTGGCAATGATGGGTTAAATACCCTGCCGCCCATAGGTGATGCTGCGTACCGCTCGGCGCGCAAGATCATCGGTGTCGCGGATGACGCGATCCTGCCGCTGGAAGGCGGCTACGGATTACACCCAAACCTTTCCGGGCTGAAGACGCTCTGGGGCGAGGGCCGCCTGGCCGTTGTGCGCGGCGTGGGGTATCCCCAACAGGATTACAGCCACTTCAAGTCGATGGCTATCTGGCAGGCTGGCGACCCCGAGCTGAAGCTTCAGGACGGCTGGCTCGGGCGCACCCTGGAGAAGATGGAGTCCGAGCAGCACGACCCCTTCAAGGGCTTCAACATTGGGACCTCCACGCCGCCAGAGATGCGCATCGCCAGCATCCCGATCCCATCGGTAAACGACCCGGCGGATTACAACTTCGCCGTCGGCGTCCGGAGCGCGACGGGCACGGACCCGCGCACCGCCACGCTGATGAAGCTGTACGAGCAGTACCCGGCGGCTTCGCCCTACGGCGTCCTGTTGGAGACCACGGTGGAGAACGCCGTGACCAGCGCGAAGCAGCTCGCCGAGGTGGCCAAGACCTACGTGCCCGCGGTCGTCTACCCGGAGACTTCGTTCGCTTCGGGGCTCTCCGTGCTGGCGGAGGCCATCGTCGGTAACCTGGGCATGCGAGTCGGGCACGTCACCCTGGGCGGATTCGATACCCACTCCGGCCAGGTGGAAGACCACGACAGGCTGATGACCACGCTTGATGAGGGCCTCACAGCGTTCTACCGGGACCTGGCAGCTCACGGCAAGGCCGACGACGTGCTCGTCCTGACCTGGAGCGAGTTCGGGCGGCGGGTACAGGAGAACGCCAGCGGGGGTTCGGACCACGGGTCGGCGAGCGTCATGTTCGCCCTGGGCAACGGCGTCCAGAAGGGCCTCTACGGGGATGCGCCGAGCCTGTCCAAACTGATCGACAACGGCAACCTGTCCTTCACGACGGACTTCCGCTCGGTCTACGCGACGGTCATGGAGCGCTGGCTGGGCGTGCCGAGCGAAGCCATCCTGGGGAAGAACTGGGACCAGGTCGGGTTCATCCGGGCTGCGTGAGGGTGGAGTGTCCTCGGGCGGCCCGCCTTACAATCCCGGCGTGGACCTGAAGACGCTCATCCGCGACGTGCCTGATTTCCCCCAGCCCGGCATCCTCTTTCGGGACATAACGCCGCTCCTGGGTGACCCCGAGGGGTTCCGGTTCGCGCTTGGCAAGCTGTCCGAACTCGCCGCCGCCTCGGGGGCCGGTACGGTCGTAGCGATCGAATCGCGGGGGTTCGTCTTCGGGGCGCCCGTCGCGGCCGAGCTTGGGCCGCCCTTCGTCCCGGTGCGCAAGCCCGGCAAGCTGCCGGCGGCACGGATGTCCGTGGAATACTCGTTGGAGTACGGCGAGAACCAGCTCGATATCCACGAGGACGCGTTCGCGCCCGGCACGCGCGCGTTCATCATCGATGACCTGCTCGCCACCGGAGGCACGGCGCGCGCGGCGGCGAAACTTGTCGAGATGGTTGGCGGCGTTGTCGCCGGCCTCGGGTTCGTGATTGAACTCGAAGCGTTGCGGGGCCGCGAAAGGCTCGCGGGATACGCCGTCGCCTCCCTCGTCACTTACTGATTGCGGGGCGCACGCCTCAGTGGCTCGGTGTACCACTCGTCTGAGGTACCCCTCGTCTGACAGACCGCGGAGTTTACATTCAAGTTGGCGAACAAATCCACACGACTCTTTACGATCGTTCGCCCGGTGCTACGATGCTCGCATGGGCGGTCTCGCGACCGGCGACCTTGAGCTCCTCACCAGTCTCTACCGGACCACCAATGCAGCTGTGCGTGAACTCGATCAGCGCCTCGGCAGAGATCACGGCATTACCTTCATGCAGGCCATCACGCTGCTGGCGGTCGATTCGTTCGACCGGCCCCAGCCCCACCTCGTGGCCGAATACCTCTCCCAGCAGTCCCAAACCGTCACCGGCGTGCTTGACCGGCTGGAGCGCGCGGGCCACGTTTCCCGCCAGCGCGACCTGGGCGACCGCCGCGCCGTCCGCCTTGAGTTAACCGAAAGCGGGCGGGCCCTCGTCGAGGCAATCTCTTCCACACTCATTCGTCACGTTGAGGATGTCCTGCAAGGACTCAACCGGGACACCCGCACCCACTTGCGCGAGGAGTTGGCCGAACTGGAAGAGGCCATCAAGGCGAGAGCCGCGCACTAAACGGTAGACTTGTCACCGTGACTGTCGTCCCTCTGCGCATCCTCCGCGGCGAGTGCTTGGAAGTCCTTGACCAAACGCTCCTCCCCGGTGAAGAGCGCCACCTCGCTCTGCGCGACGTAGCGGCCCTCTGCGAAGCGGTCGCTTCTCTGCGCGTCAGGGGCGCACCGCTGCTGGGGATCGTGGGGGCGGCGGGCATGGCCATCGCTGCGGAGCGGGGCGATGCCTCGGATGGGGCACTGCGGGCCGCCTACGAGCGCATCGCCGCCACCCGTCCTACCGCTGTCGAACTCGCGTCTATCGCACGCCTCGGCCTTGAAGCTGCCCTTGCCGCCGGCCAGTCACCTGCCATGCGCCGGGCCGCCCTCTGGGCGTTCGTCGAGGGCCACCTCGCCCGGCGCATGGCGGAGGACCTGGACCTCGCGACGCGGGGTGCGAGTTTGCTGCCCCAGGGGTGTGCTGTGCTCACGCACTGCAACACCGGTGCGCTCGCCACGGGGGGCATCGGCACGGCGCTCGGCGTCATCCAACTGGCCTGGCAGCAGGGCAAACTGGAACGCTGCTATGCCACGGAGACGCGCCCCCTCCTCCAGGGCGCCCGCCTGACGATGTGGGAGCTGGCGAAACTCGGCATCCCCGGCACGCTTCTCCCCGACACCGCCGCCGCCTCACTCATCGCCTCCGGGCGCGTCCAGGCGGTGATCACGGGGGCCGACCGCATCGCGCGGAACGGTGACACCGCGAACAAGGTCGGCACCTACGGCCTCGCCGCTGTCGCCGCCCGCCACGGGGTGCCGTTCTACATCGCCGCCCCGGTCACGACGATCGATCCATCCTGCCCTGATGGGGCAGCCATCCCCATCGAATTTCGTCCACCGGAGGAGGTCGGCGGGTTTGGCGGCGTCCGCTGGAGCCCGCCGCACGTGGCCGCCTACAATCCGGCCTTCGATGTGACGCCCGCCGGACTGATCAGCGCCATTGTCACGGAGCAAGGGGTGCTTCGCCCGCCATACGCTTCCGCCATCGCCGCCCTCACGGGGCAGCGATAGGCCGGAGGACGGGGTACACTGGGTCATCAGCCCCTCGTCCTTGGAAAGGTGCGCCGTGGCCGGTATCGCGCTTGCTGTACTTGGTGGGTCCGGGTTCTACGACATGCCGGGGCTGGACGCCGTTGAGGAGTTCGCCCCCGAGACCCCGTTCGGTCCGCCCAGCGCCGCCATCCGCGTGGGCACCATCGCCGGTCAGCGCGTGGCCTTCCTCGCGCGCCACGGCCACGGTCACCGGTTGCTCCCTTCCGAGATCCCCCAGCGCGCGAACTTCTGGGCGCTCAAGTCGCTTGGCGTCGAGCGTGTGCTCTCTGTCTCCGCGGTGGGCAGCCTCCGCGAAGACTACAGGCCTGGCGACGTCGTCGTCCCGGACCAGCTCATTGACCGCACGCGCGGCATTCGCCCGTCCACCTTCTTCGGTGACGGCGTCGTGGCCCACATTGCCTTCGCCGACCCGTTTTGCCCCGCGATGCGCCAGGCGGCGCTCTATTCCGCCTCGGCCACGGGTGCCCGCGCACACAGTGGCGGCTCCTACATCGTCATCGAAGGGCCGGCCTTCGGCACGCGGGCGGAGAGCGAGCTGTATCGCCGCTGGGGCGCGAGCGTCGTCGGCATGACCGCCCTGCCGGAAGCGAAGCTCGCCCGCGAAGCGGAGCTCTGTTATGCCATCCTCGCCGCCGTGACCGATTACGACGCATGGCATGAGCATCACGAAGCGGTGGACGCGAGGAGCGTCTTCGAAGTCCTCGCCCGCAACGTCGCCACCAGCCAGGAAGCCATCCGGCACGCTGTCCCGGCGCTCGCGGGTCTGCGCGCCTGCACATGCCGCGCCACGCTGGACGCCGCGCTCGTGACGTCCCCGGGTGCCATCTCCGCCGAGGCGCGCGCCCGCCTGGGGCCGATACTCTCCCGGCGCCTGGGAGAGACCGCATGAGCCTGCTTGTCGCCGGTTGGGTAGCGATGGACGAAATCGAGACGCCGTTCGCGAAGGTCACGGAATCCCTCGGCGGCTCTGCCACCTGTGCCGCCCTGGCCGGGTCGCTCTTCACGGACGTGCGCCTGCTCGCCGCCGTTGGCGAAGACTTCCCCGCCGGCGAACGCGCGAAACTCGTCCGGCCAAACATCGACCTCGCCGGCCTTGTGACGAGCGGTCCGAAAACGAGCCGCTGGGGTGGGCGCTACCACTACGACATGAACACCCGCGACACCCTCTACACAGAGCTTGGAGTGAACCTGGACTGGACCCCCGCCCTCCCGGACGGCTGGGAGCACTCCACGACGGCCTTCCTCGCGGCGGGCGACCCCCTTCTGCAGCGAGCCATCATTCGCAGCCTGGCGGCCCCCCGCGCGACGATGGTCGACACGATCAAGTTCTTCATCGATGGAGCGCTGGACGACCTGAAGGAGACCATGCGCCACGCCGACTTCGTCGCCCTCAACGAAAGCGAGGCGCGTGAAGTGGCGCGCACACCCAGCATTGCCCGCGCCGGCCGCGAACTGATCAACGGCGGCGCCAGGGGCGTATTGATTAAGCTCGGCGAGTATGGCGCGGCGCTCATTTCGGACGAGGATTACTTTGTGGCGCCCGGCTATCCGCTGGATGAGGTGATCGACCCCACGGGCGCGGGCGACGCGTTCGCGGGCGGTTTCATGGGCCACCTGGACACCGTACCGGTGATCAACGCTGCCGAGGTTCGCCGGGGCGTGGTCTACGGCTCCGCGGTCGCTTCGTTCTGCGTCGAAGGTTTCGGCCCCAACCGCTTGCTCACACTCACGCGCGACGAGGTGGATGCCCGCTACCGCGAGTTCCGCCGCCTGACCTACTTCGAGGCGGCTGACTGATGGCGGAGCGCGAAGTGCGCTGGCAGGGGACGGCCGAGCGGCGGCTGGACTTCCTTGTGCAACCGCTTCGCGATGTTTCCGCGATTCGCGCCCTGCTCCTCCCCCGTGTGGAGTACACCGCCTATGCCATGGGCCAACTGGAGCCTTCGCTCTTTCCTCGCACCCGCTGGTTCTGGGCCCGTGGCTCCAGCGGCACCGGGCTGGTGCTGCACAGCCGCGGCGGCCTGGGCGATGCCACGTTCGTGATGGGCGATCCGGACGCCGTTGCCGCCATCCTCTCCATCCACCCGGGCACGGCCCAAACCTACGCCACCTGCCAGCCCCAGCACATCGAGGCGCTTCGTCGCGTCTACCGGTTGGCGAGCCAGCAGCCGATGATCCGGATGTCCGTGACCGCGGCGCGGTTTACGCCAGTATCGAACCCCCGGGCAATACCGCTCAGCGGCGTCGATATCCGCCGCATCAACGCCCTCTACAGCAGCGAAGGAGGCCCCAGTTACTACGTCCCCGAGCACATCGACAGCGGCGTTTACCGTGGTGTTGTCGCCGAAGGCCGGCTGGTAGCCGTCGCCGGGACACACGTCGTCTCGCGGCAGGAAGGCGTTGCCGTCGTCGGTAACGTGTTCACCCACCCGGGATACCGTGGCCGCGGGTACGCCACGGCAGCCACGAGCGCCGTAACGGAGGCGCTCCTCAACTACTGCAACCACATCGTCCTCACAGTGGACCCTGACAACTCACCCGCGGTCGCTGCCTACGCCCGGCTCGGATACCACGAAGCGTGCCAACTCGTGGAAGCGAGTGCGGTGCGCAAAGATCCCTCCGGTTTCGCCTCCACGGTGCGCCGCTGGCGGGCGGCTATCCGCGGACGGAAGTACGATGGCTCCTTCGTGACCCTCAACGGCCGATAGGCCGTGCCCGAAACCCATCCAGTGATTTAACCCTCCCGGCCGAGGCCGCGGAGTGGAGAGGTGACCCGATGCCCGTCCCCCACGATGTCGCGAACATCAACCTGGCCCCCGAAGGCGTGCGCCGCATTGACTGGGCCGCCCGCGAAATGCCCGTCTTGCGTCTCATCCGCGAACGCTTCCAGCGCGACCAGCCGTTGAAGGGCATCCGCATGACGGCCTGCCTCCACGTCACTACCGAGACCGCCAACCTGGCGATTACCCTGCGTGACGCCGGCGCCGACCTCCGCGTGTGTGCGAGTAACCCTCTATCCACCCAGGACGACGTGGCCGCCGCGCTCGTCAAGGAGTACGGCATCTCCGTCTTCGCCACGCACGGCGAAGATAACGAGACCTATTACCGGCACATCCACCAGGCGCTGGAGCATAGCCCCCAATTGACGATGGACGATGGCGCGGACGTCGTGGCCGTCCTCCACAAGGACCGGCGTGACCTCCTCCCTGGCGTCGTTGGCGGCACCGAGGAGACAACCACCGGCGTTATCCGCCTGCGCGCGATGGCCGCCGACGGCGCGCTCGGTTATCCGATCGTGGCCATCAATGAAGCCGACACCAAGCACCTCTTCGACAACCGCTACGGCACCGGCCAGTCGACCATCGACGGCATCATCCGCGCCACCAACGTCCTCCTCGCCGGCAAGAACTTCGTCGTCGCCGGCTATGGCTGGTGCGGCCGTGGCGTCGCCAGCCGGGCCCGGGGCATGGGCGCGCAGGTCATCGTTACGGAAGTTGACCCCGTGAAGGCCCTCGAAGCGGTCATGGATGGGTACCGCGTCATGCCGATGGCCCAAGCCGCCACCGAGGGCGACATCTTCGTCACCCTCACCGGCGACCTGAACGTCATCGACCGCCAGCACCTTGAGGCGATGAAAGACGGCGCGATCATGGCGAACAGCGGCCACTTTGACAGCGAGATCAACCTCAAAGCCCTCACCGCCATGAGTGAAGGCCGCAAACGCGTCCGCGACTCGGTGGAAGAGTTCCGCATCCAGGATGGGCGCAAACTCTACCTCCTTGGCGAAGGCCGCCTGGTGAACCTTGCTGCCGCCGAAGGCCACCCGGCCGCCGTCATGGACATGTCGTTTGCGAACCAGGCCCTGGGGGCGGAGTGGATCGCCCTGAACCATGCCCGCCTCGAAAAGCAGGTCTACGAGCTGCCGCAGGAGGTGGACGAAGAGATTGCGGGGCTGAAGCTTCACGCCATGGGCATCAAGATCGACTACCTCACGGACGAGCAGAAACGCTACCTGACGAGCTGGCAGGAAGGCACGTAGGAGGTCCGGCGATGGGAGCTACCGCGTCAGCGGCCCTCCCAATAGCCCGGCCGCTGGGACGTGTGCACGACGGCGATGATGCGCACCTCTCGAGCGGTGACGCGGTACACCAGATAGTACGGGACGGTTTCGAGCCGGAGGCGACGAGTGCCCTGCAGGTAACCGGCTCCGGCTTCCGGAAAGGCCTCCAGACGCGCGACGGCATCCTCCATGCTCCGCTCGAAAGTCTCAACGGAGCCTGGGTCGCGATGGGCGAAAGCGAACCGCGCGAGCCGGGCTTCCCGCCGAGCCGCCCGAGCGAGACGCACGCGCACGGTTAGCCGGCCATCGCATCGGGCTCATCCTCGTCGCCGAAGATGTAGGCCTTCGCTTCGTCCCAATCCATCAACTCCGCTTTGCCTTCATCGAGTTCCTTCAGGCGGCGCTCGATCTCGGCGGCCCAGGCTTCGTCGTAGCCAGGCTCCTTCACAAAGCTCCGGGAGATCTGGATAACCAGCAGCTCTCGCTCGTCCTGGTCGAGGAGGAGCGCGTCCTGGAGGACGGATTCACGGGTCACGGCTTGTTCCGTCATCTGGGCAGTATAACGCGCGGATCAAGGGCCCGCCCCCGGATTTTGCGATGCCCGCGGCTCCTGCTACGATGATTACAGTGTCAAGAGGGCGAAGGGTTAACCCCCTTGCGCCCGGCAACCTGGTTATGCCTCCAAGGTGCCAAGAGGACGCGGTCCTTCCCGCGAAGGACAACAAAAGGCGGGCTTCCAACTAGCCCGCCCCTCCTGTGGAGGGGAACTCCGGCCGATGATTGGCCTGTACGCCCCTCCTGAGAACGAGGGGCTTTTCCGTGCCCTCCACGCAATCTCCAACCAATGCCGAGAGGACCGAACACAACGCACATGGCTGAACGCAAACTCCTGACCTCCGAATCCGTCACGGAGGGCCACCCGGACAAAGTCTGTGACCAGATCAGCGATGGCATCCTGGACGCCATCTATACCCAGGACAACATGTCTCGCGTTGCCTGCGAAACCGCCATTACGAACGGCCTCGTGCTTGTCACCGGCGAAATCACGACCAGGGCCTACGTGGACATCCCCGGCATCGTCCGTAAGACGATCCTGGACATCGGCTACACCTCTTCCGAGATCGGTTTCGATGGCGAGACGTGCGGCGTAATCACCGCCATCAACGAGCAGTCCTCCGACATCAAGAACGCCGTTGACCGGGCTTACGAAGCCCGCCACGGCGACCTTGAAGACGAGGACCTGGACACCGGCGCGGGTGACCAGGGGATGATGATCGGTTTCGCCTGTACCGAGACGCCGGAACTTATGCCCCTCACGATTTCGCTGGCCCACCGCCTCACGCGGCGGCTCGCCGAAGCGCGCAAAAGCGGCGAACTCCCCTGGCTTCGCCCGGACGGCAAGTCCCAGGTCTCAATCGAATACGACGAGAACTGGCTCCCGCGGCGCGCCGAGGCGGTCGTCATCTCCACGCAGCACTCCCCGGACGTGGACAACGAAACGATCATGACCGACGTCCGCGCCCACATCATCAACACGATCGTCGATTCGAAACTGATTGATTCGGCGACCAAGGTGTTCATCAACCCGTCCGGCCGCTTCGTCATCGGCGGGCCGAAAGGTGACGCAGGCCTCACCGGGCGGAAGATCATCGTGGATACATACGGCGGCATAGCCCGCCATGGCGGCGGCGCCTTCAGCGGCAAAGACCCGACGAAAGTCGATCGCTCCGGCGCCTATGCCGCCCGTTGGGTGGCCAAGAACATCGTCGCCGCCGGCCTGGCGACCCGCTGCGAGTTCCTCCTCTCCTACGCCATCGGCGTCGCCCACCCCACCTCCATTGGCATCGAGACGTTCGGCACCGGCAAAGTTTCCGACCACAAGATCCTCGAGGCCGTCCGCCAGCACTTCGACCTCCGCCCGGGCGCCATCATCCGCGACCTCAACCTCCGGCGGCCGATCTACAAGGCCACCGCCGCCTACGGCCACTTCGGGCGTACGGACCTTAACGTGCCCTGGGAAGACACGTCTCGCGTGGCATCCCTGCGCTCGGCCGCCGGGCTGTAGCGCTCCGCATGGACGCGATCGTCCTCGTCGGAGGCCAGGGCACCAGGCTCCGCCCTCTGACGGCGACGCGCCACAAGAGCCTCGTGCCCCTGCTGAACCGCCCGGCGATCGAGTTTCTCTTCGATTGGCTCCGGCGCTCCGGGTTCCGCCGGGCCGTGCTTGCCCTCGGACAGAATAACGATGACCTGGCGGCCGCCTACCCGCCGGGCGTTTACGATGGGCTCGAACTCGTGCTCGTCCAGGAGCACGCACGGCTCGAATCGGGCGGCGCCATCCGCAACGCCGTGACGGAGGCCGGGGTCGAAGGCCGATTCACCGTACTGAACGGGGACGTGTTCGTCGACTTCGACTTCGCCGCTGCCCTCCGGAGCCATGAGCGGCTCGGCGCGGACTTGACCCTCGCCCTCTATGAGGTTCCGGATCCTTCTTCGTTCGGCGTCGCGGTGGTTGGCGCGGAAGGGCTCGTTACCGGCTTCGTCGAGAAGCCCCCGCCGGGCCAGGCTCCCGGCAACCTCGTTAACGCCGGGGTTTGGATCTTCGAACCGGAGCTCGTGGCCGAAATCCCGCCGGGGCCGGTACGCGTGGAAGAGACGCTCTTCCCATCGCTCGTAGCGCGCAGACGGCGTGTGCTGGGCTACCAGTTCCAGGGCGTCTGGGCGGACATTGGCACCCCCGCCCGCTACCTTGCGCTCCACAACGCCCTCCTCGCGGATGGCAGGAATGTGGTGGACGACAGCGCATCCATTGAGGCAGGCGCCCGGCTCAATGGGACGGCCGTTGGCGCGGGTTCCGTGATTTCGGCGTCCGCTTCTGTCTCGGGCTCCATCCTCTGGGAGTCCGTCGCAATTGGCGCCGGGGCGAACGTGACCGGCAGCATCATCGCGGATGGCTCGGTGATAGGCGCCGGGGCCACGATCACCGGCGCCGTCATCGGCAGCGGCGCAATCATCCCCGCCGGGGCCAGCCTCCCTCCGGGTACGTCCCTAGAGGCGAAGGCGCGCTATCATGCGGGAGATGACCGATAATCCTGTCCAGTTTGGCACCGATGGCTGGCGCGCCCTCATTGCCGAAACGTTCACCTTCGAAAACGTCAGGGCCTGCGCACAGGCGATTGCTGACCACTTCTCCGAAACCTACGGCAAAGAGAAGCCTGTCATTGTCGGCTACGACACCCGCTTCCTCTCCGATGAGTTCGCCCTGAGCGTTGCGCGGGTGATGGCTGGCAACGGCTTCCGCGTCCAGCTTGCGGACCGGCCGGCCCCTACACCAGCCATCAGTTGGCGGATCATCGAAGCCGGGGGCTGCGGCGGCGTCGTCGTCACCAGCAGCCACAACCCGTTCCGCTGGAACGGCATCAAGGTGAAGCCCCACTACGGCGGCAGCGCCAGCCCGGAGATCGTGGCGGATATCGAGCGGCGCGTCCCGGCCATCCTCGCCAACCCGGCAAGCGTCCTGTTGGCTCCCGCGGCGAGCGCCAGTATAGCTGGCTTCGACCCCGTGCCAGGCTACCTCAAGAAGCTTGCCTCGCAGGTGGATATCGGCCGCATTAAGGCTGCTGGCCTGAAGGTCGCGGTCGACCCCATGTATGGCGCCGGGGCAGGCTTCTTCCAGGAGTTGCTCGCAGGCGGGAGCACCACCGTCACCGAGATTCATTCGGAGCGGAACCCGCTCTTCCCCGGCATCCGCGCCCCGGAGCCCATCGAATCGAACCTCCCTGACTTCATGCGCCTGCTGGCAAGCCGGGATTACGACATTGGCATTGCAAACGACGGCGACGCCGACCGGCTTGGCGTGGTCGACGAAGAAGGCACGTATGTGGACCAGTTGCGGACGTATGCCCTGCTGGTCAACTACCTCCTGGGCGAGCGCAAGCTGCGCGGCGCGGTCGTGAAGTCAGTCACCACATCGGACATGACCCGCCTGCTGGCGGAGCATTACGGCGTGCCGTTCTTCGAAACGCCCGTAGGCTTCAAACACATCGGCCCGCTGATGATGCGCGAGGATGCGCTAATCGGGGGCGAAGAGAGCGGCGGTTACGGGTTCCGCGGCCACCTCCCGGAGCGGGATGGCATCCTCGCCGGCCTCTACCTGCTGGACTACGTCGCCGCCACCGGTAAGAAACCATCCGAACTGCTGAAGGAGGTGTTCGCCATCACCGGGCCGCACTTCTACCAGCGCCTGGACTTCGGCCTTGAGCCCGGCTCCAACGCCCGCATCAAGGCCACCCTCGATGCGGCCACACCAACCGTCATCGCCGGGCGACCGGTCGTCAGCTCCGATCGCACGGACGGCTGGCGCTTCTTTATCGACGAGGGCTGGCTTCTGTTCCGGCTGTCGGGGACGGAACCGCTCCTGCGCATCTACACGGAGGTGAGGGAGCAGTCCCTCGTGCAACCCGTGCTCGAAGCGGGCAAGGCGATCGCCGGGGTGTCCCGGTGAGGGATCTGGACGACCCCGGGCTGCTCGCCCTCGACCGGGAGGGCATGCTCGGCCACATCTCCAGCCTGGGGCACGAACTCTGGGCCGCGTGGCAGCAATCGGAGGAACTGACCGCGCCTGCCGGTTCAGATAACGTGACTGCCGTTGTGCTTGCCGGCATGGGTGGTTCGGCCACCGCGGGGGATTACGTCGCCGCCATCGCCGCGCGCTCATCCGAAATCCCCGTGACGGTTTGCCGCGGATATTCGCTCCCAAACTACGTCTCGGAGCGGACGCTGGTCATCGTGTCGTCCTACAGCGGCGACACCGAGGAGGCGCTCAGCCTCTACGACGACGCCTGGAAGCGCGGCGCCCCGCTGCTCTGCATTACGCACGGCGGCCAACTGGCCGGGCGCGCCGCCGCTGACGGGGTGCCCATCTATCGCATCGCCTACGAGTCAGCCCCGAGGGCAGCCATGGCCCACGGTCTCGCGCCACTCCTCCGGGTTTGCGCCGGCCTCGGCCTGCTGCCGCTGGACGGCGACGATGTCCGCGGCGCCGGCGCGGCCCATGCGCGGCTGACGTCGTCGGACCTCGCGCCCTCCAACCCGGTTTCCCGAAACGGAGCAAAACAAGCCGCCCAGCTCTTGTTCGGCCGCATCCCGTTTGTCTTCGGGAGCGACCACCTGGCTTCGGTTGCCCTGCGGTTCCGCAACCAGTTGGCGGAGAACGGCAAAGTTCTCGGTGCGGCCGAAGTCGTCCCCGAATCGGCCCACAACCTCGTCGTCGGCCTTACGACCGGCGAAACGGCCCGCGATTCCCTGGCCGTGGTCACGATCGAATCCCGCGAAACCTGCGACCCACGCAGCGTCCGCCAGATGGACGGCCAGTGCGAACAGTTCCAGGAGTGCGGCATCCCGGTTTGGCGGATAGACCTGGGCGCGCGCCCGCTGCTTGAACAGTTCTTGCTGGGGACGGCCTGGGGCGACTACACGTCCTACTACCTCGCCCTCCTGAACGGCGTGGACCCAACGCCGATCCCGCAGATTGAACGCCTCAAAGCCCCGCCGGTCGCCCTCTGAGAGCCCCCCTTCCACGGGTTACCAGCACCGTGCTGTACCCTGAGCGCGAATGGCAAAAACGTCCTACTCCACCGCCCCGGTCATAGACCGTGCTTATTTGGTCGCGGCCGACACGCGGGGCTCGCTCCTGCCCGTCGCTGAATCGCTTACCGAACTCGCCGAACTCGCCCGCACTGCCGGTGCCGAGGTCGTTGGCTCCACCACCCAGAGGCTCGACCACCCTGTCGCGGCCACCTACATCGGCAGCGGCAAAGTCCATGAAGTCACGGAAGCAAGCAAAGAACTCGGCGCGAACGTCGTCATCTTCGACGACGAACTTGCGCCCTCCCAGCAACGCAACCTGGAGAAAGCCCTCGGCGTCAAAGTCATCGACCGGACGGCCCTCATCCTCGATATCTTCGCGACCCGTGCTCACACGCGTGAGGGCCGCCTGCAAGTATCCCTGGCCCAGATGCAGTACCTTTTGCCGAGGCTGGCCGGGCAGTGGTCCCACCTCGAGCGGATGGAAGGCGCCATCGGCACGCGCGGCCCCGGCGAAACCCAGATCGAGACCGACCGCAGGCTGATTCGCAGCCGGATCAGCAAGATCAAGCGCGACCTGGAAGAAGTTCGCACGCAGCGCGCTCTGTACCGTCGCCGCCGGGAACGGAGCGGCGTGCCCGTTGTCGCCCTTGTCGGCTACACGAACGCTGGCAAATCCACCCTCATGCGGGCGCTCTCCGGGGCGGACGTCCTCGCCGAGGACAAACTCTTCGCGACGCTGGACCCGGTGACTCGCCGGCTCCGCCTCCCCACCGGCGAAGTCGTCCTCCTGACTGACACCGTCGGATTCATCCAGAAGCTCCCGACGGACCTGGTCGCAGCCTTCCGGGCGACGCTGGAGGAGCTGGCCGAAGCGGACCTGCTTCTCCACGTTATCGACATCTCTCACACCAGCGCCTTTGAGCAGACCCAGGCCGTCGACAGCACCCTCGCGGACCTCGGTGTCGGTGACCGGCCCCGGCTGCTCGCCCTGAACAAGGTGGACCTCCTGCGTGACGCCGAGGGACAGCAGGTGGCCGACTACGACGAGGCCCGCGCGCTCATCCACGGGGCCGGCGCACCGCCGCCCAATGTTGTCCTCGTTTCGGCCTCCAGGCGCTGGGGGCTGGAGATGCTCCTCTCCCGGATTGCTGAAGCCCTCGACGGCGCGATCGAGGAGACGGGCGGGGCGGTGGCGGGCCTGTTTACGCGTGATGTTTGAATCCGGGCGGCGTTACCGGTAGAACACATCCTGTATGGCCTCTTCACCCCCAATCCCTCGTCCTCATCCCGCGGGTCCACTCGCAGGGTATCGCGTCCTGGATCTTGCCGACGAAAAAGGCCAGCTTTGTGCCCGCATCCTCGGCGAACTGGGCGCCGACGTTATCAAGATTGAACCGCGCGACGGCGACCCGACGCGCCAGAACGGCCCGTTCTTCAAGGGTGAGCAATCTCCCAACATGAGCCTTTTCTGGTGGGCGATGAACGCCGGCAAGCGTTCTGTTACCTGCGAGTTGCGGCTTGAGCCCGGCCGCGAGCTGTTCCGGAAGCTGGTCACGCAGGCGGATTTCGTCATCGAGACCTCAGTCCCCGGCGAAATGGCCGCGCTTGGTCTGGACTACGCCTCGCTCAAGAAGCTGAATCCCGGCCTGGTCATGGTGAGCATCACCAACTTCGGCCAAACCGGGCCGTACAGCCGCTGGGCTGCCACGGACATCGTCGGCTCCGCTATGGGCGGGCAAATGTACCTGAACGGTGACCCCGAGCGCGGCCCGCTCCGGACCACGGCTCCCCAGGCCTACGCCCAGGTGAACTTCCAGGGCGCCGTTGGTGCGATGACCGCCCTCTACGCCCGCGGCGTGAACGATGGCCTGGGCCAGCAGGTGGATGTTTCGATGCAGGAGGCGATGTGCGTGGCGATGGACAACACTCAGCCGATCTGGGACATCCGCCGCATCAACACCAGCGGCCCGGGCATCCGCCGCAACAACGCCGGGGTCCTCGGCTCCCGCTACCTCTTCGAGACGGCGGACGGCTGGGTCGCGGCGCTCGGTGTCGGCGGACTTATCGGCCCGGGCGCCAACGCCATCATCGATTGGCTGGCTGAGTCCGGCGAGGCCCGCGGCCTCGATTCGGCTGACTGGCGGGCACGCCTGACGGCACTTGTGCCGCTCCCGCCGGATGAGGTGGCATTCGTGGAGGAGACGCTCGCAGCCTTCTGCGGTTCGCGAAAGAAGGAAGACCTGGTTGGCGAGGCTCAACGCCGCGGCGCCGGCTGGGCCCCCGTGTTCTCGCCCCGCGAAGTCGTGGAAAGCAAGCAGCTGGCGGGACGCGACTACTGGGTGCGCGTCCACCACGAAGACCTTGGCGAGTCGTTCATCTACCCCGGGGCGCCGTTCAAGTTGGGGCAGACTCCGTGGCAGCAGCGGGGCCGGGCGCCCCACGCCGGTGAACACAACGAACAGGTCTACGGCGAACTGCTTGGAATCGACTCCCAGGAACTGCGCCGCCTGAAGATGAGGATGGTGGTCTGATGCCGGGATTGAAGAAACCGTTCGAAGGGTTGCGCGTTGCGGACTTCGCCTGGGTCGGCGTCGGCCCCCTCGTAAGCAAGTATCTCGCGGACCATGGCGCGGAAGTCATCCGGATCGAATCCATGACCTATCCCGAGACCCTGCGCCGGGTGGGGCCCTTCGTGGACGACACGCCCGGTGTGGACAACTCCGGCTACTACGCCAACTTCAACAGCTCCAAGCTCTGCATGTCCGTGGACCTGAAGCATGCGCGCGGGCCCGAGTTGGTCAAGCGTCTCATCGCCAAATGCGACGTCGTCACCGAATCGTTCACGCCCGGCACTATGGCCCGCTTCGGGCTCGACTACGCGTCCCTGCGCCAGGTGAGACCTGACCTGGTGATGATCTCCATGCCGCTCTACGGCCAGACCGGCCCCTGGGCGGACTATATGGGCTACGGGCACGTGCTCCAGGCGGCGGCAGGCATCAACCACCTCACCGGCTGGCCGGATGGGCCCCCAATCGGCACCGGTGTGGCTTACACCGACTTTCTTGTGCCGCACCTGGCCGCCACGGCGCTGATCGCCGCCCTGGACTACCGCAGGCGCACGGGCGTGGGCCAGTACATAGACTTCGGCCAGATGGAAGCAGCCGTCCATGGCCTCGGCACCGCGTTGCTCGATTGGACCGTGAACGGCCATGAGCAGATGCGGATGGGCAACAGGGACCCGGAGGCGGCGCCGCACGGCTGCTACCGGTGCCGCGATGGCCGTTACCTGGTTATCGGCTGCGCGACCGAGAAGCACTGGGAAGCGTTCAAAGCAGCCCTTGGCCGCCCGGAGTGGTGTGACCTGGAACGCATGCGGCGCCGCTGGCAGCGGCTCAACGAACAGCACGAAATCGACCGTCACATCCAGGCCTGGCTCGACGCTGTGACCGTGGACCCATCCCGCCCCGAAGAAGTTGTCGAGGATGCCCCGGACGTGCCCGCCGACTGGCGGTTCACGACGGACGAGGTGTTGGCCCACTTCCAGAAGTTCGGAGTGCCCGCGGGCGTCGTCCAGTCGCCCGAGGCGATGCGGGCCGACCCCCAGCTCGCCCACCGCGGCCACTACTGGTTCCTCGAACACCCCACCATGGGCCTGCGCTGCTACGACGGCCCCGCTTTCCGGCTCTCCGAGACACCAGCCGTGTTGTCGAAGGCAGCTCCACTACTTGGCGAAGACAACGAGTACGTCTATCGCGAGCTCATCGGCCTGGCCGAGGAGGAGTTCATCGAGCTTCTTGCGGATGGGGCGATGGAATAGCCGGCCGTCCAGCCACCACCCAACGAAGAAGCCCCGGCCGTGCGGCCGGGGCTTCGCGTGTCGTGCTGCTTGCCGGCCAGCGCCGGCTGTTATTTGACGGTGATCGTCCCGTTCATCTGGTCCGGGTGGAGGTCGCACTGGAAGTAGTAACTGCCGGCGGCGGCCGGGAACTTCGTCGTTGCGGTTTGGCCGCCGTCGATGATCTTGCCTTCGGCCAGGCTCTTCCCGGCCTTCTTGTCCAGCACGCTGAGGTTGTGCTTCAGCTTCCCGTTGTTCTTGAAGTCGATGCTGACCTCGCCGGCGGCAGCTTCGAGCTTCGTCTTGTCGAACGCATTGTCCGTCCCAACGACGGCGAGGCCACCTGCGGAGGCCCCACCTGCCGGTGCACCCCCGGCCGCCGCGGCGCCCGGCACGGGTGCGCCTTCCTTTACCACGAATGCCCCCTTCATTGTGTCGGGATGGAGGTCGCACTGGAAGTAGTAGCTGCCAGCGGCGGGCGTCGTGAAGTTGAGCGTGTCCGTAGCCCCGCCATCGATGATCTTGCCCTCGGCCCCGTCGGCGAGCGTCTTCCCGCCGGCCTTGTCCATGAAGTGGATGTTGTGCTTCACCTTGCCCGCGTTCTTCAGTTCGTAGGTGACCTTCGTGTTTGGCGGCGCCTCAAGGGTGGTCTTGTCGAACTTGTTGTCGGTGGCCGTGATCACATTGTTCGCCACCGGCGGCGTACCCCCATTCGCCGGAGCTTCCCCGCTGGCCGCGGATTCATTGGCGAACAGGTTAAGCCCGGCCCCCACCATGAAACCGAAGACGAGCAGCGACCCAAGGAGCGCCGCGGCCGCCCCAAGGCTCAGTTGGAAGCCGAGGGGCTTCGTGTCCCGCACCACTTCCATATCGAACACCTGGACCGAGCCGGGCACCACCTCGTCCGGGTGCGTGGAAACCATGTCGAGAAGCGTCCGGCGGGTCTCTTCGTAGGTCGCGAGGCCTTCCCGGTTCGACCACGTTGTTTCGACCAGCACCTGTGATGGCCCCACCGCCGCGGGAGCAGCGATGATCCGCAGGTCCTGGAACCCGGGCAGGTCGCGCAGCGCACTGTCGGAACGCTCGAGCGCGTCGAGGATGCCGCCCGAGAGACGCGCGCCGTCCATCCGGCCCTCGCTGATGGCGAACGTGAGCACTTGCGTGAAGCGCGCTTCCCGGGGCTTCTCAGCGGCCCCTTCTTCCGCCTTGCGCTTCATCCGCCCGTCTTCGTATGCCCAGCCCAGCCCGGCGATGAGCGTCAACAGCAGGGTAGCGCCCAGCAACGGCCCCGCGATTTCGTTGTTGCGGTCCCTGGACCACCACACCAGCGCAAGCCCCACCGCGAACGATGCGGCGCCAATGATGAATGGCCACACGCTTGGGTCGGGGAGGTGGACCGCGGGTTCCCCTCCATGGTCGCCGTGACTGCTGCTCTGTTGATCCATGTGGTGCTTACTCCTGGGGTGATTTCCTATCCGACGACGTACAGCGTGGTGAACAACGCAATCCAGACCACGTCAACGAAGTGCCAGTAGAACGAACACGCCTCCACCGCCTCGTGGTGAGCAGCCGAAAACTGGCCGTTCATCGCACGCACGAGGCAAACGAGCATGAAGATCGCGCCGCCAGCCACGTGCGCGCCGTGGAAGCCAGTCAACGTGTAGAACGACGTGGCCCAAACGGTATCGCCCGAACTGAACGGGAGCTGCGTGTAGTCGTACATCTGCATCGTGAGGAACGTGAGGCCCAGCACAAGGCTGATGAACAGGCCCCAGATGAGGCCCGTCCGGCTGCCTTTCTGAATCTGCATCACGGCCCACTGCATGGTCACGGAACTCGAAACCAGGATGAAAGTCGCGATCAGCGGGAGCACGAACTCAAGTTCGAGCTTCACGCTCTGGGCCGCCGTCCCCGCCAGCTTCATCTGCTCCAGCACGTCTTCCGGCGGCCACTGGGCCGAATCCGCTCGGGCGATGAAATAGGCCGAGAAAAGGCCGCCAAAGAACATCACCTCCGAGGCGATGAAGAGGATGAAGCCGAGCATGCCGTTGCTCAGTTCGCCCTTGTGTTGCTCTGCCACTGCTCCGTGTGCTGCCATTCTTTCCCCTTCTCCTTCGTTCCTGTCCGAATTTCCCGATGGCCTCAGTGGCCCCCGGGACTCCCCTGGCGGAGGTCGAAGAGCGGCCTTTCGGAATGGATTTCCGGCGTATCGTCGAAGTTGTGGACCGGTGGCGGTGACGTCGTCCACCACTCCAGGGTGTTTGCGCCCCACGGGTCGTTCGGCTGATCCTTCGGCCGCATGAACGCCTGCACAACGTTCACGATGAAGGGGATCATCCCCACCCCGATGAGCATCGCCCCGAGCGTGGAGATGAAGTTCAGCAGCTCCCAGTTGTTGTAGTCATTGTAGGTCGCGATGCGCCGCGGCATGCCGTCCAGGCCCAGCAGGTGCATCGGGAAGAAGGCAAGGTTGAAGCCAATGAACATGAGCGCGAAATGGAACTGGCCCAGCTTCTCGTTCAACCGCCGCCCCCAGATTTTTGGGAACCAGTAGTACAGCCCGGCAAAGACAGCGAAGACTGACCCCCCGAAGAGGACGTAGTGGATGTGCGCCACCACGAAATATGTGTCATGCAGGGCAAAGTCCACCGGCACCGCGGCGCTGAACGTGCCGTTTATCCCGCCGATGAGGAACATGCTCAGGAAACCCAGGGCGAACAGCATCGGCGTCTCAAAGGTGATTGAGCCCCGCCAGAGCGTCCCCAGCCAGTTGAAGATCTTGACGCCCGTCGGCACGCCGATCATGAACGTCATGAACCCGAACCACGGCTTCAGAACGGCCCCGGTCGTGAACATGTGGTGCGCCCACACGCTGAATCCCAGCCCGCCGATCCCCATCGTCGCGAAGACGAACGCCTTGTAGCCGAACAGCGGTTTGCGAGAGAAGACGGGCAGGATCTCCGAGATGATGCCCATCCCTGGCAGGATCATGATGTAGACGGCCGGGTGCGAGTAGAACCAGAACACGTTCTGCCAGAGGACGGCGTTCCCGCCACCATTCGGGTCGAAGAAGTTACCGCCGAAGTTGCGGTCGATAAACAGCATGACGAGCGCCGAGGCGAGCACCGGCGTCGCCAGCAACTGCAAGACAGAGGTCACCAGCACCGTCCAGCAGAAGATCGGCATCCGGAACATCGTCATGCCCGGCGCCCGCATCCGGAACATCGTGACCAGGAAGTTGGCCGCGCCGATGGTTGAAGAAACACCCAGCATGGCTACGGCGATGATCCAGAGGTCCATGCCCGTGCCCAGGGTGCGGGCGAGCGGGCTGTACGCGGTCCAACCGGCGCTCGCCGAACCACCGCTCACCAGGAACCCGCTGAACATGACGATGCCTGCCGGCGGGAACAACCAGAACGAAAGCGCGTTGATCCGCGGAAACGCCATGTCCGGGGCGCCAATCTGGAGCGGTACGACGTAGTTCCCGAACCCCGCCCAGATGGGGATGATGAACAGGAAGAGCATCGCGGAGGCGTGCATCGTGAATATCTGGTTGTAGGCCTGGTTACTGAGGAACGTGTTGTCCGCCACCGCCAGCTGCGTCCGCACCAGCAGCGCGAGGATGCCACCGACCGCGAAGAAGAAGAGCGACACGTACAGGTAGAGAATGCCGAGCTTCTTATGGTCGACCGTCGTGATCCAGTCGAGGATCAGCGGGCGCTCGTAGCCTTTTGCCTTCGGCAGCGTAATTGTGGCCATTGTTCCTCCTCAGGGCGGTGAGTTACCCTCCGCCGTCTCGTCGTCCGCGTGCGCCTTCTGCCCCTGGCGCCGCCGTTCAGCGCGTGGGCCCCCTCACGGCACCCGTGCCGCCGGCGAAGCCGCCGCGCTTTCGCTCGCGACCCATTCGTTGAATTTTTCCCGCGACATCACTTCAATCTGAAAGCGCATGAGCGCATGGTTCAGTCCGCACAGTTCGGCGCACTGGCCGATGTACGTCCCTTCTTCCCGCGCCGTGACCGTGAAGCGATTGTCCCGCCCCGGGATCACGTCCAGCTTGTAGAGGAAGTCCCGGACGTAGAAGGAGTGGATCACGTCGTTCGACTTGAGCCGGAACTCAATCGGCTCGTCCACCGGGATGCGGAGGATCGGTTCGTCCGCCGCGGTGCCGATCTGGGTGATGGTTGGCGGCGAGTCCGGGTCCAGGTTCGCGCCCTTCGCGTCCAGGTGGTAGGCGAACTCCCACTGGTACTGGAAGCCCGTCACATCGATGACCACCGCCGCCGGGTTGGGGTCATTCTCCACGTTGCGGAGGACAATGAACGAGTAGGTGAAGAGCGAGATAACAATCAGGACGGGGATTCCCGTCCAGATCATCTCGATTATTGTGCTCCCGTGCGTTTGGGCGGGGAGCACGTCATTCTTCTTGCGGAACTTCACAATCGCATAAACGAGCGCCGCCTCCACAAGCACGAAGACCACAACCGCCATGACGAGCGTGAACACATAAAGCGTGTGCATGTCACGGGCTTCGTCCGTAATGCCCTTGGGCTGGCCCGACTGTGCCGAAGCCGTCGCGAACGTGAGCAGCGCCAGGGCTGCGACTGAGACGAGGAATAGGGCGCGTCGCAATGGTCGTCGCATCCTGGTAGTTGGCATTCCCGTAAGCTCCCCCATCGGCCGTTGCTCTCCCCGCAGGCACACTGCTCCAGCGCCGGTTGTGAACGGCGTCGCAATCGAGTTATAGCCGCGCCCCATACAGGTGTCAAGGAAGCGAAAAGGGCCTCGCCTGAATCTGCGAGAGGCAGCTGGCCGCCTCTCGTGGTTGCCCGGGCACGCCGCCGTCAGAATCCTCGTCCGCGGCGTTGTCGTGTGCGAAACTTGGCCGAGGCGGGGGGTCTTGTGGACCCCGGGAGTCGTGGTGGTGGTCATCCGGAAACCGGCCTGGATCGTTGGCGCGTTGCTGTTCGCCCTCGTCCCCGGCGTCGTCTTCGCCCACGGGAATGGCGAAGGCCCTTCCATCGGACGGCTCTTGTTCGCCTGGGAACTGGACCCGCTGTTTATTGTCCCCGCAGGCGGGGCGGTGTGGCTCTACCTCGCCGCCGTCGGCCGGGTAAACAAGGCACATCCAAAGTCCCCCTACCCGCGCCGCCGGACTGCCTTCTTCCTTGGCGGCGTCGCCGTCCTTTCGCTCGCCATTGTGTCGCCCCCCGCTGCCTACGACACCACGCTGTTTTCGGTCCACATGGGGCAGCACCTCCTCATCACCATGGTTGCGGCGCCGCTGATCCTCCTGGGCGCCCCGATCACGCTCGCCCTCCGCGTGGCCAGCCGGACGACGCGCAAGAACGTGCTCCTGCCCCTCCTCCATAGCCGTTTCGTCCGGTTCGTCTCGTTCCCGGTCTTTGCCTGGCTGCTGTTCGCAGGGACGATGTGGGGGTCGCACTTCTCGCCCCTCTTCAACGCCGCGCTGGAGGACGCCTGGATCCACCGTGCGGAACACGCCCTCTACCTATCGGTGGCTCTGGTTTTCTGGTGGCAGGTGATCGGCCTGGACCCCACGCCCTGGCGGATGAACCACCCCGTGAGGATGCTCTACGTGTTCCTCCAGATGCCGCAGAACTCATTCCTCGCCCTGGCGATCTACAGCGCCGACGATGTGATCTACAAGCACTATGCGACGGTCCAGCGGGACTGGGGGCCATCGCCACTGGCCGACCAACAGATCGCCGGCATCTCCATGTGGATCGGTGGTGACCTGCTCTTCCTCGCCGCCCTCGCCGTCGTCATCGCCGGCTGGGTGAAGGCCGAAGAGCTCGAAGCAAAGCGGCAGGATAAAGCGCAGGCGCGTCGCAAGGCCGAAGCCGCCGGCCCTGTTAGCTGAAGATGGCGGCATCCACGCCCATCGCCACGAACATGACCGCCAGGTAGAGCAGCGAATACTTGTAGAGGCTCATCGGCGGCGTACGTTCCGGCGCCCGGAACAGCTTGAACGCCATGGCGACGAAGATGCCTCCCGTGACGAGGGCGGTGGCGAAGTAGATCCAGCGCAGCTCGCCCGCCGGCCCGAGCAGGAGCGAGACCGCCACCAGCATCACCGAGTAGCGCAGGATCTGCGCGCGTGTGACCTCTGGCCCGTCCGTTACGGGCAGCATCGGCACGCCCGCGTCGGCGTAGTCGTTTCGCAGGCGAAGGGACAGCGCCCAAAAGTGCGGCGGTGTCCAGAAGAAGATGATCGCGAACATGACCAGCGGCGCCAACGAGATGTCACCCGTCACCGCCGCCCAGCCAACCATCGGTGGGAAGGCGCCGGCGGCGCCCCCGATGACGATGTTGTGCGGTGTCCGCCGCTTCAGCCAGATGGTGTAAACGAACACGTAGAAAAGCAACGCAGTGAGCGAGAGCAGGGCCGCAACGGGCGTCGTCGTCGCCCAGAGGAAAAGGAACGCGCCAGCCCCGAGACTGATCCCGAAGGCGAGCCCCTGGGCCGGCGCTACCTCGCCCGTGACAAGCGGCCGCGAGCGGGTCCGCTTCATGATCGCGTCGATATCCCGGTCATACCAGCAGTTGATCGCGTTGGCCCCACCCGCGGAGAGCGTCCCGCCGAGGAGTGTGGCGAGCACAAGCCACGTGGACGGCCACCCGTGGTCCGCCACAACCATCGCCGGCACGGTGGTTACGAGAAGGAGGACGATGACGCGCGGCTTGGTGAGCGCGACATAGTTGCGGATCGTGTCCCCAATGTGGGAACGCGGCAGGACAGCCGCTTCGGCGGTCATGCCGGGGCACCGGCTCGCCGGTTGAACGGCGTCGATTCGGGCACCCTGGCGGGCACGTAGAACGTCATCAGCGCGGCTCCCGCGAGTGTGAACCACGCCAGCGCGGCGATGACCGTGTGCGACACGGTGAGGACATCCGGGAAGGTGTACCAGACGTTCAGCGCGCCAACCGCCACCTGGGCGGCGTACAGCACACCAACGGCAATGCCCATCGGGCCGGCCCAGAAGAGGCGCTTCCGCTCGCGCCAGGCGAGCACGACAAACGGGACGACGAGAAACACGAACGCGCCCGCCAGGTAGCGGTGGACCATGTGCGTGATCTCCTGGTCGTCGGCCGCGGGGAGGACGGAGCCGTTGCAGAGCGGCCAGCCGTCGCAGGCTGTGGAGGCGCCACTTTCCGCCATGTACCCGCCGATCCACATCACGGCTGTCAGCCAGGCGAGGCAGGCGACCGCAAGCTGGCCAACCCGTTTCGTGGGCGCCTCGGCGACGGCCCGGAGATGATGAGCATGGTCCGGGTCCTCCAGGTACATCGAGATGAAGACCGCCAACTCGAAGCTCAGCACCACCATCGCCGTGATCAGGTGCGTGGCTACTATCGCGGGCGGCAACTCCGTCCACACCGTCACCGCGCCGAGCAGCCCCTGGAGGCCGACCAGCGGCACGGCGATGGTCGCTGTCCAGAGTGCGAACGGGACGTGCCGGTAGGCTCGCCAGGCCGTGACCGCCGTCCCGATGACCATGAGACCCACCACGGCGCCCACGAAGCGGTGCGAGAATTCGATTAGTGGTTCCTTCGAACCCGGCGGTACTACGCCGCCCTGGCAGGTCGGCCAGTCCGGGCAGCCAAGACCGGAGCCCGTCGCCCGGACGATCGCCCCGATGGCGATCAGGACGATCGTTGCCAGACACGTGGTGAGGGCCAGCCGCTGGGCGATCTTCATCCGGTGACTTCGAAGCCTTTCCGGTGGGTTCCGCGAAGGCAGCGCTGTCGCGCCCACGCGGGATCCAGATGGTCCGCCGCGGCCCCCATCCGCCACCGCGATCAGGTTGCCACAGCGCCGTTCAGCGCGCCACCGCACCCGGCGGCGTTAACCGCGGGCCGGTGCTAGAACCCCTGCGTGCCGTCCAGCCAGCGAAGCCCGTCCACGAGGATGCCCCCCACCGACACCTCCCAGTGCAGATGAGGGCCGGTTGAGAACCCGGTGGAACCGACGCGCCCCACGAGCTGGCCTTTGCTCACCACATCTCCGACGGCGACGGCACGGTCTTCCATGTGGCCGTAAAGCGAGAAAACGCCGCCGCCGTGGTCGATCACCACGAGGTTGCCGCGCACCAGGTAGAGGCCGCTCATCACCACGGTGCCAGAATTCGTCGCCCACACGGGCGTGCCGGCGTACGCGCCGAAGTCCGTGCCACCGTGATGGCCCGCCTGCGGGACCCCGTTGATCACACGTTCCTCTCCGAAGTAGCCGGATACGCAGGCGACGTTGACCGGGGGCGCGCCGTTGCACGGCCCGAGGTCCGGCTCGGTAAAGGGCGACACCCAGCCGGGCTGCCATTGTCTTGCCGTAATCCCGGCGTAGACGGCAGGTAAGAGCGGGTTCTCGTTCGGCGGTGGTGGCGGAGGCGGCGGCGCGTTCGGGTCCGGCGGCGGTGGCGGAGGGACCGTAAACGAATCCACCGTCCACTGCGTCCCTTTCACCACCAGCGGTTTTGTGTAAACGCGGCCGTCTCCGATCTGGTCGACAAGTTGGATGGTAAGGCTGGTGGGTCCGGGCGGGTCTTCCGTCCCGAAGCCCACGAAGCCGGCGAGTCCGCCCTCGCCGTCTGGAGAGAGGACGTAACTGCGGCCAAAAACTGAAACGCTCCCCGACTGCGCGTCCCCCACGCTCACCATCAGCGCGCCGCCCTGGAAGACGCTGGCCAGTGAAACGCTGACTGCGGGGAAGGTGCCGTCGCGGCCTACCGAAGGAAGCACCATCTGGTAACCGCCGCCCGCTACCTGCGATTCCATCGCGGGCGCCGTCGTCTCCTCCGCACCATGGCTGGACGAGGCGCGAAGCACGATCGCACCGGTTAGACCGGCGGGCAGGATCGCGGCGGCAAGGAGCGCGAAGTAGCGCATCCCGGCTACCTTACCTCTCCCGAGCCCCCACAGGAATGGTTTCGTACAGCTCAGGGCAAGGGCCGCACGAGGCCGCGGCGCGCGGCGTCCCGCGATGAATCCACCACCGCGAGCACGTTCGTCGGGTTCGGGATGCCGGAGAGGATGAAGTTCGGGACCTCTCCCGCGGTTTGGCAGCGGACGTCGCCGAAGTTGAACATCGTTGGGAACAGTCCTTCGCGGACGACGTTGATGTCCTCCACGTCCACGAGGTCGGCGGATGCGATGCGCTGCTTGAACCAATGGAATTTCGTCGAGTCAACCAGGCGCTGGCTGGTCACCACCCAGATGTCGTTCTGGTAGCGGTACCAGGTGAAGTATGCCCGGATGGCCGAATAGACAAACCAGAGGGCGGCGGCGGCCCAGGTGACTTTGCCAATGGTCCCATCCAGGCCAGCAGTCGCCTTCACGAGCCAGAGCACGGCCAACGTTGGGACGATCCACGCGATGGCAATCATCGCCATCTTCAGACTGAAGTAGAACCAGTGCCGCCGGACAAAGAGAAGCACCTGCTCGTCACCCTGGAGTTCGAAGGGAAGCTTCAACGGAAGCGCTCCTGGCCGTGGGGTTGCCACGGATCTCCCGCAGTGTGGCTCAAGAGGTTCCGCCGCCGCAAATCCGGCCTGCGCCCGCGCCGCCGGGCAGCCTGTCAGGGCCGGCCCGCTTCCAGCCTCGAAATCGCCCTGTCCAGGTCGCCCGCGTCCTTCACGTTGCGCATCGTCGCGAGAAAGAGGCCCACGTCCTGTGTAATCTCCCAGACGCGCTCGATCTTCGGCCCAATCGGGTTCGACGACGCTGGCGTGTCGGCGTAATCGCCGTAAAACGCGAAGTACGCCTGGTTGATCTTCCGGATCGCTATCCCGTGCTCGTTGAGGTAGAGGCGCTTCGCCTCCATGGCGGCTTCGGCCTCGGCCACCTGCCCCTGCGCGAGCAGCCGGTCCACCTCGAGCCGGAGGGCGTGCATCTCCTGGTTGAAGTCCACCGTGGGCGCGGGTCCAGCGGGGGCACGTCCGTCAGCTCCTTCCGGAAGTTGAATCGGGTGCCGCGCCTGGACAAGCGCCGCGATCTCGCGGCCCGCGATGTTCGCCGTGGTTTCGTTCAGGGGCACGGAATCACCTCCCTTGCCCCACTCCCTTCCCAACGGATAGAACGCGAGGTAGTGATGCACCCACTCATGTGATGCCGTGTCCAGCAGCGAATCGAACGAACGGTCGTCCCTCACGATCGCGGGGTAGGCCGCAAGTCCGCCGATGGCGATGACCAGCGAAACGGTGTCTTCGTCGTCGGTCCTCCGCTCAATAGACTCAATCTCGCGCAATGTGAGGTCGTTCCTCAGGAGTTGGTCGCTCCGCTTGATGGTGCTCCGCGGAGAGCGCACGAGGAGCCGCGGCGGGCTCGTCAGTTCGAAGTCCACGGGCGGCCAGGTGATCGACACCGCCCGGAAAAGCGGCAGTTGACGTTGCAGGCCGGCAGCCGCGACCGCTTCGCCGATGTAGCGTTCAACCACTCGCTCGACATCGTTTTCGTACGCCGCCCGCTCGCTCGTGAGCGTGTCGATGAGGTCCAGGTTGGGGCTGGCGGCCTCGTTCGCGGCGCGCAACTGGCTGGTCAGGAGGAAGTACTGCTGGATCGCGGCGAGCCCGGCGCGGTCGTCCGGCGAAGGACCGATGTCCAGGAGGGCAAACGCACTCTCGATGAGGGCGTTCGCCTCCCACTTCCAGAGCTCGTACTCGTATTCCGCGAGCGGTCCCGGGTTCCAGAGCACGCTGAACACCACGCCCAGCGCCACCCCCAGCGTCCCGGCGCCCGCCGCGATGAGCGACCACAACGAAGGCTGCCAGGGCGCAAACTCGACCGCTGGAGCCGCGGGTACGGGACGGAGCCGGATCATGCGCCTCCCAAGATAGGGCCTGGCAGATAAACGAGTCGCAAAGCGGCGCACGTCGCATGCGGCGATGGTCGCACGCCGCGGGCGACCTTCGCCCCGCACGGATCGCGACCACGGTTGGTGTTGAGGTTCAATTCGGAGGACGAATATCTTCGCGGAGGTTTGTGATGAAAGCGCTCGTCCAGTCAAAGGAAATCGTCCTGATGTTCGCGATGGCAGCGGTAGTCCTCCTTGCCGTCCTCTCCGCCGGTTGTCTTGGAGAGGACACCGCTGAAGCGAGCATCCCTGGTGGCAAGAGGACATTCTATGTCACCGCCATGGAGTACAAAGGCTCAACCGAAGTCTCGAAAGAGGCGTTCCCCGCGGACAAGCTCCCAGAAGGCGGCGGATACGGCCTCAAAGCCCCCGCCGGCGAGCCTCCGAAGTGGGAAGTGAACGCATACGCCTGGGCTCCCGCCTCGCTGACCGTCGCCGAGGGCGACGACGTTACCCTCAAGTTCGTTGGTATCAACGGTGCCCAGCACGTGAGTCGCATCGAGGGCCACGTCGAGAAGTTCACCGTGGAACGCGGCAAAGTCGCCACCGTCCAGTTCACCGCCGGGAAGCCGGGCGTGTACCTCATGATCTGCAACACCCACCAGCCGAATATGGTCGGCCAGTTGGTGGTCCTGCCGAAGGAGTAACGCTGCCAGCGGCCCGGCGCCGGGCACACCCTTCCCCCGGCGAAACGTCAGAGGCCCGGTGGATCCGCGTCCGCCGGGCCTTCATTGCTCCCGAGTGGGCACGCTCGTCCCGTCTGCCGCGGCGACAGGCGAGCGCTCGTGTCTATGCCGTTACCTGCCAGCGGCTAGACTTCACCGGGACGCCATGACAGCCAGAAGCGCCATTCCTCGCGACATCCCCCGCGGCTCACGGCCGGCATTCCGCATCCATTACGCCTCGTTCGAATCGCGCGTGGCCGCCGGCGCGCTGGACCTGCTGGTGATGTTCATCATCGCCTCGCTGCTGGTGACCGTTGGTTCTCTTGTCGTGCTCGTCTCCTCCGACTTCGAGAAGGTAGAACCTTCCAGCACTGCGCTGAACATTTTCTGGGCATGCGTCGCGGCTATCCCGCCCGCGCTGCTGCTCTACTTCTTCATCGGGCTCGCCTGGAAGGGGCAAACGATCGGGGCCTCCGTGATGCAACTCATGGTCATCCGCTCCGATGGGCGTCCCCTGGGCGTCCTCGGCTCCATGGCCAGGGTCATCGGTCTGCTCGTTTACCTTCTCATTGTCGCCCTCGGGATCATCGTTGCTTTTGCGTTCCGCGAATCGACGCCCATCGCGGCCACGGCCATCGCCGCCGCCTTCCTCATCGCCGCCTTCGGCTTCATCTGGGCGGCATTCGATCCGCGCCGCCGCACCCTCCACGACCGAATCGCCGGGACGATCGTTGTCCGCCTGGTCTAGTCCACGTATGACGCATGACTTCGAAGATGACCACCGTCCCCTCCGCGACCGGATCTACGGCGACGCGACCGCCGGGCGGGACGGGCGGCGCGGCCTCGCCACAATCGCCCTCGCCGTCTCGGTCTTCCTCCTCGTCGCCGCCGTCAGTGCCCGCCAACTGACCGCTCCCGGCCCTGCCCGCTCCATCCTGGAATCCGGCATCGCCCTGACGACCGAAATCGAGCAGGTCATCGCCGAAGACCACGACGCCCTTCGCCAGTTGGTCGAATCCAACAACTCCGCCGTCTTCACCATCCCCGATTACCCGCTTGATGTTGTCCTGACGCGCGACGAAATCCTCAAGTCGACCGACGCGCAACTCCGTGAAACGGTCCTCGCCCGGTCCTCCGGCCTTGTCTACGCCCACGGGCTCGACGCCTTCGACCGCACAGGAAACCAGTCGTTCGGACAGCTTTCGACGCAGCGGCTGTTGGAATTCGGTGTCGGCCAGTTCTCCCAGGAGACGCATCGGCGGGCGAACGTCCTGTCGGTGGTGTTCCTCCTCGCCACGGCGGCCGCGGCGTGCTTCGTCGTCGCTTCGCGCGAAGGCTGGGGGCGGTCGCGCGCTCTTGGGCTTGCGACCATTCTCGGGGCGGTGCCGGGTATCCTCATCGTTGGGCTGGTCTGGCTGGCCGTCGGGCGAATGGGCGGAGGCGACCCCTTTGTCGCCGATCTCCGCCAGGTCGTCCAGACGGCCCTCCTGGCGCCGCTCCGAAACTACCTTGCCGTCTTCATTCTCGGCGCGCTGTTGGCCGCGCTTGGCGTCGCGATGGCGATGATCGACGCTCGCCTCGAGGCGCCCGCGGGCGGCGCTGTGGAAACAGACGAAGCCATTTAAGACCCCGGCGCGCTTCGCACGGACGCGGCACCCAGAAGGCTTGAGGGGCAGTCCGGTTCCAATGGACAGTTCCCGCACGCCGGGTTCCGTGCCTGGCAGATGCGGCGGCCGTGTTTGATCAGCAGCATGTGGAACCGGTAGTAGTCCGCGGGCGCCACCAGGGATTCGAGAAGGTCGTGCGCCTGATCGGCGGTGGTCTTCTGCGGGATCAGCCCCAGCCGTTTGCTCACGCGCTCGACGTGGGTATCGACGGGCATCGCGGGAAGCCCGAGGGCGAAGAGCAAAACGCAGGCCGCGGTCTTCGGTCCAACTCCTGGCAGGCCGCGCAGCCAGGCGCGGGCGTCTTCGAGCGGCAGTTCGCGCAGGAATTGGAGATCCCACCCCGGCGAGCGGTCACCCACGGCCCGGAGGATGGCCTGGATGCGCGGCGCCTTCTGCTGGGCGAGCCCGCCATTCTGGATCGTCGCGATGAGTTCATCCGCCGGGGCCGCCGCGATGGCTTCCCAAGAGGAGTGGCGGTTCATCATCGCGATGAACGCGCGCCCGCTGTTGGTGTCGGCGGTGTTTTGCGACAGGACGGTGAGGATTAGCTCGGCGACCGCATCCCCATGGGGCGTGTGGACCGGCATCCCGTAGACGGGCGCCAGGCGCTCCATGATGGCAGCGGGCGAAAGAGCCATCAGTCCTTGAGCATCCGGCTTGCGATAGCCGGCAGGAGCGGCACGCGGGCAGCTTCGCGAGCGTAGGTGGATTCGCCCCTTTGCACCGCGAAGAACGCATTCCAGAGGTACGGCGTGTGCGCGCTGGCGAACATCCACGGCCGGGCCGCGCGCCGCAACATTCCATAAAACGTGAAACCGATGAGCCGCGCCGCGCGCAGTTCCGGCATGATCTGGTCGTCAATGTCGCGCTGGTACGGTGCGAGGTCGCCGTTGCCGGCCGCGGCGCGAAGGACGTTGCGCGCGGCCATCCGGCCCGATTCGATGGCGTAATAGATGCCCTCCTGAGTGAATTCGTCGGCGAGGCCCGCCGCGTCTCCCGCAAGGAGGACGTTGCCATCGGCGACCCGTTCGTTCCCGCGGCGGAAGCGGATCTTATGGCCCCGGCTGACGCCGGCTTCGAAGCCTGAGAGGCCCAGGCGGTCGATGAACACCTTCGTACCTTGCTTCAGCGCGCCCGCCTGCCCGGGAGGCAGGACGAGGCCGATCGAGAGCACGTCCCGCTTGGGGAAGAGCCAGGCGTAGCCCCAGGGGAAGTAGCCAAGCTCGATCAGCGCCCTCGCCCGGTACCGCTCGAGGCGGCTGGCGGCCACGCACAACTCGACCTCCCAGGCGGCGCACTCCGCGAAGCCCTCCCCCAGGCCGGCCATCTTGCCGACCGGCGAGTGGGCGCCATCGGCGCAGACGAGCAAGGGCGCTTCGGCTTCGAAACCGTCGGCCTCAATTCGCACGCCGCCGTCGCGATGGAGCGCGCGCACGGTCGTGCCCGGCCGGAACTGGGCCCCCGCCTTCCGCGCCTGTTCGAGGAGGAGGGCGTCGAACCGTTCACGCATGACCATATGGGCGAACGGCGTGCTTGCATCGCGGACGAAGCGGTCGCGCCCCTGGTTCGCCACCTCCAGCAGGCTGACGGAGTCCTCCACGACAGAGTCGATTGGGAACGGGAGGAGCCGCTCGGTGCGGAGCGGGATACCGCCTCCGCAGGCCTTGTACCGCGGGAACTCGGCCCGATCGACAATGAGCACCCGCGCGCCGGCGGCGGCGAGCTCCCTCGCCGCCGTGCTTCCGGCGGGGCCGGCGCCCACCACCAGCGCATCGAACCTGGTCACCCGGCGATTGTATCGAGCGGCCTGGATCCCGTCTGTCTGCGCGCGGGCGCTCCCTTTCCGCTACGCTCTGAGGCATGACCCGACAGGAGATCATCCGGCTCACGGACCTGACAAGCTGCGGCGGCTGAGCATCCAAGGCGGGGCCTGAGGCCCTGGCGCAGGTGCTGTCGCCGCTCAACGGTCTGTTCAACCGCGAAGCCCACCCCAACCTGCTGATTGGCATGGGCATCGCCGACGACGCCGCTGTCTATCGCATTGACGATGAGACCGCGGTGGTGGCGACGCTTGACTTCTTCGCGCCCGTGGTCGACGACCCGTACACGTATGGCGCCATCGCGGCGGCGAACGCCATGTCCGATGTCTACGCGATGGGCGGCGAGGTTGTGCTGGCGCTCAACATCGTCGCGTTCCCCCAGGACCTGCCGGTTGAGGTGCAAACCGAGATCCTGCGCGGTGGCGCCGAGAAGGTGGCCGAGGCTGGCGGCGTCATCGCCGGGGGCCACACTGTCTGGGACGAGGAGCCGAAATACGGCCTGAGCGTCCTCGGCCGCGTCCACCCCGGCCGTATCTTCCGCAAGGACGGCCTCCGGCCGGGGGACGTCCTCTTCCTGACCAAGCCGCTGGGTACCGGCACCATCCTGTCGGCGGCGCGCGGCGGGAAAGTGGAGCCTGGCTGGGTTGAGGGGGCGATCGATTGGATGACCCGGCTCAACCGGCATGCGGCGCACCTTGCG
The DNA here is from genome assembly GCA_013822275.1 of Anaerolinea sp. Classification (GTDB taxonomy): domain Bacteria; phylum Chloroflexota; class Dehalococcoidia; order Tepidiformales; family Tepidiformaceae; genus PNKC01. Next base: position 51,582 of record PNKC01000008.1, read on the forward strand.
GCGCGCGTTGGCGTACACGCCGCTACTGACGTCACGGGCTTCGGCCTGCTCGGACACCTCTGGGAAATGACCGAGCGCTCCGGAGTCTGTGTGGCCATCGAAAGCGCGGCCGTGCCGCTCCTGGATGGCGCATTGGAGTCGTCCCGGCGGGGCGCGCACACGGGCGGCGAAGGGCGGAACCGCGACTGGGTCGGCGCTCATGCGGAGATTGCGGCGGGCGTCGGTGCCGAACTCGCGGCGTTGCTGTTTGACCCCCAGACGTCCGGCGGGCTGCTCCTCGCGGTTGCCCCGGATCGATCCGCTGAGGCCGAGGCGCTTTTTGCGGCGGACGGCGAGCCGCTCTGGCGCATCGGTTCCGTCTCGGCGGGACCGCCCCTGATCCAGGTCGTTTAGCAGGCTCTGGTAACGACGCCGGTGCGCTACAGCTCGTACGGCACGCGGATTGAGGGGTCGCCGGCCGGGAAGTCCTTCGTGTTGCGGGTTACGAGGACCAGGCCGTGCGCGCGTGCCGTCGCCAGGATGATGGCGTCCGGCAGTTTGAGACGCCGCTCGCGGCGGATGATCACGGCCTCTTCGGAAACCGGGTCAGACACGGAGAACACTTCGAGGGTGGAGAGAAGCTGCCGCCCTTCCGCGGCGTCTCGCACTCGTCGATGAATTCGGTTGCCGCCGCGATGCCGTTGAAGTGGTCGATGAGGATGGAACTGTCCAGCAGCTCCGTCGCTACCGGTCCCACTCGGACCTTATCTCCGCGAGGTAGGTGTCGGTATCAATCCCGTATTTCGCCCAGGTCCCGAAGGTTCGTTCCAGCGCAGCCTTCCGTGCCGCGCGTTTGGCTGCCCGTTCTTCGAGCATGGCGTCGACAGCCCGCCTGATTGCCTCCGCACGGGAGATGCGTTCGCGCGCGCAAAGCTCGGCCAGGGCCTCTATCTGTTCCTCGGGCAGATCGACGATCGTTCTCACAGTGTCATCATATCACGTCGTCATCGGGCACGCCCCGGTCCCACTCCGCCCGGATCGCCTGGGTGTATGTCAGCCCATCGAGTTTCTTGTGTGCCCAGCCGCCAAAGGCCGCGGCCGACGCGCTGCGCTTGCGGTCGATTTCCTCCGGCAATCCAGGGTAGACCCACTCGCCGTCTACCCATTCCCTGTCCCATTCCGCCCGCAGCTCCGCGAGATACGTGTCGGTATCGACGCCGTGATGCTTCCACGCCCCAAACGTCCGTTTGAGGATGGCCTCCGCGCGGTCAGCCCGCTGTTCCGCGATCATGGCGGCAACGGCCCGCCTGATGGCCTCCGCTCGGGAAATGTGCTCTCGCGCACAGTTCGGCCAGGGCCGCTACTTGTTCCTCGGGCAGGTCGACAATTGTCCTCATGGCGTCATCATACCACGTCATCATCGAAGGCTTGCGGGGACAAGCCGCGCGGGAACAACAGAACGGGCCGGCGTCTCAACCGGCCCGTCCCGTGCCGTGCAGCCCTGCCCTACCCCATCTTCGCCTGCAGCCGCCGGTCCAGGGCGTCAAGGAAGCCCTCCGTCGTCAGCCAGGGCGCGTCCTTCGAGATGAGGATGGCGAGGTCCTTCGTCATCTCGCCGGCCTCAATCGCTTCGACGCAGACCTCTTCGAGGGTCCTGGAGAACTTCGCCAGTTCCGCGTTTCCGTCCAGCTTCGCGCGATGGCCGAGGCCGCGGGTCCAGGCGAAGATCGAGGCGACGGGGTTCGTGCTCGTCTTCTCGCCGCGCTGGTGCTGGCGGTAGTGCCGCGTAACGGTACCGTGCGCCGCCTCGGCCTCCATCGTCTTGCCGTCAGGCGTAAGGAGGACGGAGGTCATCAGGCCGAGCGAGCCGAATCCCTGGGCGACGATGTCCGACTGCACGTCGCCGTCGTAGTTCTTGCAGGCCCAGACGATGCCGCCTTCCCACTTGAGCACCTGGGCGACCATGTCGTCGATGAGGCGGTGTTCGTAGGTGATCCCTTTCGCTGTGAAAGCGGCTGCGTATTCGGCGTTAAAGACCTCTTCGAAGAGGTCTTTGAAGCGGCCGTCATAGGCTTTGAGGATGGTGTTCTTGGTGGAAAGGTAGAGCGGCCAGCCCCGGTCGACCGCGAAGCTCATCGAAGCGCGGGCAAAGTCGCGGATCGAATCATCGAAGTTGTACATCCCCATCGCGATGCCGCTGCCGATGAACTTTGCCACCTCGCGGGTGACCGGGGCGCCGCCGTCCGCCGGGTTGAACGTGATCGTGACGGTTCCCGGGCCCGGGACGCGGAAGTCAGTCGCCTTGTACTGGTCGCCGTGGGCGTGGCGGCCAATGACGATGGGCTTCGTCCAACCAGGCACGAGTCGGGGAATGTTCGAGCACACGATCGGCTCGCGGAAGACCACGCCGCCGAGGATGTTGCGGATGGTGCCGTTGGGCGACTTCCACATCTCCTTGAGGTGGAACTCTTCGACCCGCGCCTCGTCCGGGGTGATGGTCGCGCACTTTACGGCGACGCCGTGCTTCTTCGTGGCGAGGGCTGAATCGATGGTGACCTGGTCGTTGGTGGCGTCGCGGTTCTCCATGCCCAGGTCGTAATAGTCGAGTTCGATATCGAGGTAAGGCAGGATCAGCTTGTCCTTGATGAACTGCCAGATGATGCGGGTCATTTCGTCGCCGTCCATTTCGACGACCGGGTTCGCGACTTTGATCTTGGCCAAGAATCTCTCCTTATCGATCGGCGCCAGTCTCTGGAGCCGTTGTGCGAAGTGCGGTTAGCCCTGGACGTTGATCGGCCGGGCTTCGGCGATCAACTGGCGCAGGACGTACTGGAGGATGCCGCCGTGGCGGTAATAATCCAACTCGACGGGCGTATCGATGCGGCAAACCACCTCGAATGTTGTCGCCATGCCGTCTTCCGCCCTGGCTGTCACCGTAAGCCGCTTGCCGGGACGAAGGTCATTCCCGACGCCCGTGATTGCGTAGGACTCCCGCCCCGTCAGCCCCAGAGACGCGCGGCTTTCGCCCTCGAGGTGCTGGAGCGGCAGTACACCCATGCCAACCAGGTTGCTGCGGTGGATGCGCTCGTAGGTTTCGGCGATGACGGCGCCAACCCCGAGAAGGTTCACGCCCTTCGCCGCCCAGTCTCGCGAAGACCCCGTGCCGTATTCCTTCCCCGCCAGGATGATGAGCGGGACACCCTCCGCCCTGTACTTCTCGGACGCGTCGAAGATCGTCATTTCGGCGTCGTCCGGCTGGTAGCGCGTGACTCCGCCCTCCGTCCCTGGCGCGAGCAAGTCGCGAAGGCGGATATTCGCGAACGTGCCGCGCATCATCACCTCGTGGTTGCCGCGCCGGGAGCCATAGCTGTTGAAGTCCTCGCGGGGCACCTCCATGCTCGCCAGGTACTTGCCCGCTGGCCCAGTCGCGCTGATGTTCCCAGCGGGCGAGATATGGTCCGTCGTCACCGAGTCGCCAACCATCACGAGGACGCGCGCGCCCTCGATATCCTTGATCGGCGCCGGCTCCGCGGGCATGCCATCGAAATAGGGCGGGTTCTTCACGTACGTCGAATCGGCATCCCATTCGTAAAGCTCGCCCGTTGGGACGGCCAGCGAGCGCCAGTTCTCGTCGCCTTCGAACACCGCGCTGTACTGCCGCGTGAACATCTCCGAGCGGACGTTCTCCCGCATCGCTTTCGCGACTTCCGCCTGGCTGGGCCAGATGTCCCTCAGGTAAACCGGTTCGCCCTGCCGGTCGGCGCCGATCGGCTCTGTCCGGAGGTCGATATCCATCTGGCCGGCGAGCGCGTAGGCGACGACCAGCGGTGGCGATGCAAGGTAGTTCGCGCGCACTTCCGGGTTTACGCGGCCTTCGAAGTTGCGGTTTCCAGAGAGCACCGCCGCGGCCACCAGGTTGCCCGCGTGGATAGCGTCTGCGATCGGTTCAGCGACGGGGCCGGAGTTGCCAATGCAGGTAGTGCAGCCATAACCGACGAGCTGGAAGCCGAGCGCGTCGAGATAGGGCGTGAGGCCCGCGTCGTCCAGGTACTCGGTTACCACTTTCGAACCCGGCGCGAGGCTGGTCTTCACCCACGGTTTCGTCGTGAGGCCCTTCTCGACTGCCTTCTTTGCGAGGATGCCCGCCGCAAGCATCACTTCCGGGTTGGACGTGTTCGTGCAACTCGTGATCGCGGCAATCACCACCGAACCGTGTCGCAGCCGGAAGGCGGTATCGCCCTGGGTCACAATCTGCGATTCGAAAAGGTGGCCAAGCGGCTGCGGTTCCTGTTGGTCCGGCGACGGCAGTTCCGTGCTTCCGCCTTCAGCCAGCCATGTCTGCACTCGGGCGGCGTCAACATCGGCGCCGTGTTCGAGCATCTCGTACAGGTTCTTGCGCCAGTCCGCTTTCGCATTGCTCAGGAGGACACGATCCTGGGGACGCTTCGGCCCGGCGATCGCGGGCTCAACCTCGCCCAGGTCCAGTTCCAGGGTCTCCGAGAACACCGGGTCTGGAGTGGCGTCCGTGCGGAAGAGCCCCTGCTCCTTCGCGTACGCTTCAACGAGCGCGACCAGCGCCGCGTCGCGGCCGGAAAAGCGAAGGTAGTTGAGCGTCTCGTCGTCGATCGGGAAGAAGCCCATCGTCGCTCCGTACTCCGGGGCCATGTTGGCAATCGTCGCCCGCGCGGCCAGCGGCAAGCTGGAGAGCCCCGGGCCGTAGAACTCGACGAACTTGCCCACGACGCCGCGAGCCCGCAGCAGTTGGGTGACGCGGAGGACAAGGTCGGTCCCGGTCGCGCCCTCGGCGAGTACGCCTGTGAGCCTGAAGCCAACCACTTCGGGGATCAGCATTGAGACGGGCTGGCCAAGCATCGCCGCCTCCGCTTCGATGCCGCCCACGCCCCAGCCGAGGACCCCGAGCCCGTTGATCATCGTCGTGTGCGAGTCCGTACCCACGAGCGTGTCCGGGTAGGCCATCTTCCCGCCGGCAACGTCCTTGCGGAAGACGACGGAAGCCAGGTATTCGAGGTTCACCTGGTGGACGATGCCTGTGCCGGGAGGCACGACGCGGAAGTTGTCGAACGCCTGCTGGCCCCAGCGCAAGAAAGTGTAGCGTTCCTGGTTGCGTTCGAATTCGATCGCCACATTCTGGTGGAACGCCTCTCCCGTCCCAAACATGTCCACCTGGACGGAATGGTCGATCACCAGGTCAACGGGTTGCAGCGGGTTAATCCGGGCCGGGTCGCCGCCCATCTTTCGGATCGCGTCGCGCATGGAAGCGAGGTCGACTACTACAGGCACTCCGGTGAAGTCCTGCAGGAGGACACGGGCGGGCGTGAACGCGATCTCGCGGTCGTCCCCGGAGTTCGGCGCCCAGCCCGCCAGCGCGCGGATGTCGTCCCCGGTTACGGCGCGCCCGTCCTCCATGCGGAGCAGGTTTTCGAGCAGGATCTTGAGCGAGAAGGGGAGCTTCTCAACGTGTCCGATGCCGGCGGTGCTGAGAGCGCCGAGGCGAAAGTAATCATAAGACTGGCCGGCGGCGGCAATCCGTGCGCGGCTTCCAAAACTGTCGGGGTGCATACATCTGTCCTTCACAATGGTCCCGGCGGGCGCCAGGGCGCGGCGTACCGGCGGCTGGGGCCGGCCTCATTGATCGACGGACGTGCGGGGTGGACTCGTTCCCATATCCCAAGCCTCCTTCCACTGCGTGTGGCGGTACTTGGGCCCTCGTCCCGGCCGGCGCACGATTGGCGCCCCGGGATTCGTCTCTACCAGCTCCCGCGACTTCCCCGTTTGGAGGGACCGTTGGGCCCGGGCTGGCATTTGGGTGGGACGAATTGGATTTCAGTATACGCCTCCAGCGTGATCCGTCACCCCCTGACTTCCCCTACGAGCGAGGAGTCCAGGCCGCGCTGCCTTGCGATCACGTCGAGATCGAGCGGACCAGCCTCCGGTAGCCCGTGTTGGCGGTCGCTTCGTCGCGCCCCGCCGCCCTTTTTGCGGACGCCCGCCAGGTGATGACATCGGCAAATCCAAACTGATATTCTGCGCGCGGTACCCGCGTTTCGTCGGCCTCAAGGAGAGGCTGCTTGTTCCAGGCGCTCGATGACCGAGGGGAATCCACGATTTTTTGAGGAGGTCGTCGGGTGGCCTACACCGACAAAACGCTCACCTGCAGTGACTGCGGGTCGGCGTTCATGTTCACCGCGGGGGAGCAGGAGTTCCACGCATCCAAGGGATTTACAAACGAGCCGCGCCGCTGTCCGAATTGCCGCCGGGCGCGGAAAGGCGCTGAGGGTGGCGGAAACGGCGGCGGCCGTCCCGCTCGCGAACTGTTCAGCGTCAACTGCGCCTCATGCGGCAAGGGGGCAAGGGTGCCGTTCGAACCGCGCGGCGACCGGCCGGTCTATTGCAGCGACTGTTTCCAGCCCCAGCCCCGTTCGGTGACGAGTGGTGGTGGTGGCGCCAGCCGCGGCGGCTACGGTGGGGGCGGCGGTTTCGGCGGCGGCGGTGGCGACCGCGGTGGCGGCGGCGACCGTGGTGGGTATGGTGGCGGCGGTGGTGGCTACGGCGGGGATCGCGGCGGCTACGGCGGCGAACGTGGCGGGCGCGGTGGTGGTGGCGGGCGGCGCGACCGGCGCTGGTAGCCACCAGCCTTCAACGCGAAGCATCGAAAGAGGGCGTTCACGCCGCGGCTTTCCGCGTATCATGGTGCTTGGTGGGGCCCATAGCTCAGCGGTAAGAGCGGCCGGCTCATAACCGGTTGGTCCTGGGTTCGAATCCCGGTGGGCCCAATAACCACACCACCTCCCGCCGTTCACTTCGAATGGCGTTGAGGCTGAGCTTCGACGAAATATCGTCCCGCCGGCAGGGGCGCTGACGGGCCAGACTGGAAGGGGGACGCTCTGGAACACGCAGACCCCAAGAAACCCTCGACCCGCCGCACCGCCACGCCTGTGCCCAGGCCAACCGCGGAGGCCTCCGCGTGGGCTGTTTCGGCGAGTCTTCCTCAAACGGTGCTCGATATCCAGCGCACTCTCGGTAACAGGGCCGCCTCCGCGTTGATTGAGCGGTCGCGACGGGAACCCGCACCCCCTGCTGCCGTGCAGCGTATCTGGTCTTCGCGCCAGTTCAAGGAGGCGTCGTCGGCGGAGGACGAGGACGTTTCGAAGCGGAAGAAGGTAGTCCCGGTCGAGACAGCCCTGGCTGCCTTCTGGTCGACCGCCAAGAGCGACTGGCCCGCATGCGTCGCGGCGCTACAGACCGTGGTCACGGAATGCACGACATACCTGGACCTCTGGTTCCGTTCAAAAGTGCGCAAGACCGCCGTTGGCAAACTGAAGGACCAGGCGGCCGCCGAGGCCAAACTCTTTGGCGACCTGATCGCGGCGAACGGCCTCGCCTACGCGGCAAAGATGAAGGCGCTTCTGAAAGTCATCGATGACTCAGTCGCCTTCAAGAACACGGGATTGGCGATGGGCGCCGCCTACGACGAGGCCGACCGGATCATCCGGGGCATGATTTCAAGCCACGACGTGCTGGACCAGGCGGCTTTGAAGCAGGTCATGGATGCTGAAATTCAGCGCTTGCGAGACATCGCCGCCGACGATTCCGCCCCACAGATCGTCCGCGACGTCATCACCGAAAACCTCGCCCATATTGACGAAGTCCATCTGCAGGAAGGGAAGCCCGGCGCGCGCATGGCAAAGGTGGGCGAAACCGACAGGAAGTATGTTGTCAACCACGCGCTGGTCCAGGCTGAAGGCTCCACGGAACGCCTCGGTTCGCTCATGCACGAGATGACGCACGTTACGACCGGCGAGACCTTCGACAATGCACCCCTCTTCCTGGTCTTCCAGAAAGGAAAGCAGGTGGGCCCGGAAGGTGTCCTCCAGATCAAGACCCTGGCGAAGGCGCGAAACAAGGGGTTGCTGGACGTAGTCGCCGCCGCGGAGGGCGATGCCAAGCTCACCGCCCCTCAGAAGAAGATGGTCAAGGACAAGTGTGAATACGCCAACAAGCCGATGCTCGCGCAGTACCTCGGCACCATGAAAGAGAAGCTTGGCGGAGTCGACTCCCAGGAATATAAGACGCTCAAGTCGCTTTCTGACGATCCCGAGATCAACCCCTTCACCGGTACGCTGATTGAGTACGACAGCGTTATCAACCAGGTCCTGATGTACCTGTTCGATTGGCAGGTGAAGCCGCCCAGCCCCACATGGGTCCTGGTCGAGCAGCTTGCGACCGAAGCCAGGCAGTTCCGGGCCTCCGCGGGAGGCTGACCCGGGGGATTCGACCCTCGCACACCCAAACCGGACAGTACGCCACCGCCTATCGCCGCTCCCGCACCATCTCCGCCAGCCGTTCCGGTGCCACTACCTCCGCTTCGTTCCCCCAGGAGAGGACCCAGGGCAGGAAGTCGAACAGCTCTGGCAGGCGGATGGTCATGCGCACACGGCCGTCGTCCAGCGGCGTGAAGGTGGAGTCCGGGTGCCAGCGCGACTCTCGCGCCCGGATGGCGCTGTCGCCGTGGAAATCGACGACGGCTTCGTAGTCTCCGTCAGCCAGGACGACGCCGCTCCAGCTGCGCGCGATCCGCGCCATCAGCTCGGCCGAGTCCTCCCGCGCCACGGCGGGGTGCCGTTCGAAGGCGTCCGGGCAGAGCAGCTTATGGTGTTTGTCCACCTTCTCCACCCGGTCCAGCTTGAACGTCCCGATCCGCCCGCGGGTGTGGTTGTAGCCAATCAGGTAGGTCGCCCCCGTGCTCGCGCTGGGCTCCAAAAGGTACGGTTCGAAGCAGACCTTCGATGGCGTTTCGCGGCCCACCGCGCGGTAGCGCATGACCACGATCTCCTCTGCCATCCAGGCGTCGGAAAGCAGGTGCAGGCGCTTGGTCTGCTCCTTATCGAGCGGGCGCTGTCCGAACGAGCTGCGCGTGAACGCAACCTGCTGCGCGAGCGGGCCGGGGAACACGGCCGCCAGCTTGTCCAGCAGCGTCGCCGCGTCCGCGTCCTGTTCCGTCGAACTCTGGGAGAGCAGTCGCAGGGAAAACAGCAGCGCCCGCGCTTCGTTCTTGTCCAGTTGGAGCATGGGCAGGGGGAATTCGCCGGGGCGCAGCCGGTAGCGGTCGGCTGTCGCCTCCAGGGGGTCCACCACGCCCGTCTGATCCAACAGACTGCGGAAGTAGTCCAGGTCCCGTTGGACGGTGCGCGTTGAGCAGGTCAACCTCTTCGCCAGCTCGCCGGCCGTGAAGCCGCCCGGACTCGAATGGAGCAACCGTTGCAGCTCCAGCCTGCGTTCAAGCTGGGTGTGCTCTTCGTCCCACTTCTTGTTCGAAACCAAAGCTGCCCTCCGCCCGGCGTCCCCCCATTGAAGGACCAACACCGGGCTCTACTCTAAGCCACGCCGTCCCCGCTGCCCACCCGTGGCGACGGCTGGCGTGGGGAGTCGCCACACCCCGTGGCGTGGCGGGCGCGATCACGGTGGTTGCTCCGTCTTCAATTGGAACTCGCGGCGGCACTCTTCGCCGCGCGCAATCAGGCACGTTGTGCGTGGGACCTGGCCCTCGGCGAGGGGCATTCGCAGTCCCTGGTGCCATCCCTGGACACGGTCGAACACCGCGCACTTGTAGTCGGTCGCCATGCCCGCCTTCACGATGTGTTCGGCGACGAAGCACCTGCTGACGCTCGCCTCATAACGGTCGGGAGCGAGCTGCGTGGTCTTCATCTCCATCAGGTCCTGCCCGACATAGAGTTCGCGGCCTGTTTCGATCAGCCTGAGCAGTTCTCCGAGGTCTCCAGGCTGGAAGCCTGTGACACGGCCAAGCCGCGCCGATTCCGCCCTGGCCACCACCTGGACAGCCTTCTGGTTGAGCCGGTTGGCGGCCTCCATCCCGTACGCCTCGCGGACCGCGGCAAACCACGCGGCGTCGTGGATATACCACGCCCGCCGCAGCAGGTCTTCGCGCGTGGTAGCGGGAAGAATGGGTTGTTCTTGCATTTCACGTCTCCATTGGTGTCGTACGTGCAAAGAGCCCGGACCTCCCCGTGAGGGGGTTGTCCGGGCTCTGGGTTCAAGACCTCTGGCCTCGATGGATGATGGCGTGTGGTACGCGAAGCGTTACCCCTTTGTGCCGGGCGATGGGCGGTCCTCCTTCACAAGCGGGATGAGGTGGATGCGTTTGCAGCGCCGGCAGAGGATCTCCACCCGGCCGCGACGGAGCACAGCGATGAGGTTGCCGCAGGCGCAGCGTTCTTCCGCGCCAACGGACAGTTCAACGGCTTCCATCGCGCACCTCGCGCAGCGAGTCGATGTAGCGGCGGCCCCACTCCTCCACGCGCGGGCGGTCCAACTCGTCCTCAAGCCCGATGTGGTGGAGCAGGTCGAACGTCAGTCCCGTCGCGATGAATTGCCACGCAGCGACCCGGGTGTCCAGCCCGGCTTTCACGATGCCCGCGCGTTTGCCCTTCTCCAGCAGCCGCGCGATCAGGTCGACCGTCGCCGTGAAGTTCGCGGCGATGGCTTCACGCACCTCGGGGTCGGATACGTCGCCAAGCGCCTGGAACCAGAGGCGGGCGTAGTTCGAGCGGGAGCCGGAGCGGTCATAGTAGGCGAGGCCAACCCGCCAGATCGTCTCGAGAGGGTCGCCGGTGTCATCGGCAACGTCGGCGATGATCGAGAGGAGGCGGGGTCCCGCATCCCTCAGCGCCGCCAGGTAGAGTTCGCGTTTGCTCGGGAAGTAGCGGTAGAGGGCCGCGGGAGCAACGCCGGCGCCGCGAGCGACATCCGCGGTGTTGGTGTTGTTGTAACCGCCGACCGCGAATGCGTCCTGGGCACTTTCGATGAGCATCTGACGCCGTTCGTGGGGTGGCCGTCTGGCTGCTCTTTCTCGCATTTGCGTGCTCGTAGTGAACTGTGAGTCGCCAGTCACTATCGCCTCGCGCCACCACGCTGTCAATCCCCGGTTTCCGCAGGATTCCGCGCGAAAACAGCCACGGCGACGGAGCGTTAAGCTACGCCGAAACCACCAGGAGCCCGGAACGATGGCCCGCGTCCCCTACCTTGCGAAATCCGACCTGAAGCCCGCGGACCAGGACCTCCTGGCCAGGGAGATCAACCTCAATCGTGTCCTGGTGAACAGCCCCAACGGCGCACGCGCCTTCTCCCGCCTCGGCGGATTCATCCGCAACACGAGCACGCTCGATCCTCGCCTCCGCGAGATGGCCATCCTCCAGGTGGGCTACCTGGCGAAGTCGCGCTACGAGTATTCGCACCACATCAAGATCGGGCGCGAATTCGGCGTCAGCGACGACGACATCCGCGCGCTCATGGCCGAGACGGCGGGCCATGCTTCGAAGTTGGAGCCGCTGGCGCAGGCGGTGCTCGCCGCGGCGCGTGAAATGGTTACGGACCTCGCAATCACGGACGAGACCTTCGCCCGGCTGAAGGCGGGCCTGAGCAACGAGCACCTGACCGATCTGGTCATCACCGTCTCGTTCTATTGCGGCGTGGTCCGGCTCCTGGAAAGCCTCCAGGTGGACGTGGAGGACGACTACCTCCACTACCTGGAGGAGTTCCCGCTGCCGGCCGAGTGAGCGTGCGCTATTGCCTCGCCGCGAACTGCTTCGCGTGGTAGGTGATGATGATGTCGGCGCCGGCCCGGCGAATACTGGTCAGCGTCTCGTCAATCGCCCGCGCCTCGTCCAGCCAGCCGTTCTGGATGGCGGCCATGATCATGCTGTACTCGCCGCTCACGTTGTAGGCCGCGACCGGCACGTCCACGGCGTCGCGCACCTGGCGTAGCACATCCAGGTAGGGGAGCGCGGGCTTCACCATGACCATATCCGCGCCCTCATCGAGGTCGGTCAACACCTCATCCATCGCCATCCGGCTGTTTGCCGGGTCCATCTGGTAGCCGCGGCGGTCGCCAAAGGCCGGGGCGCTGTCGGCCGCTTCGCGGAACGGGCCGTAGAAGGCGCTGGCGAACTTGGCGGCATACGAAAGGATCGGCGTCGTTGCGAATCCCCCGGAATCCAGCGCCGCGCGGATGGCGGCCACGCGCCCGTCCATCATGTCGCTCGGCGCGATGATGTCGCAGCCGGCTTCGGCCAGGCTCACCGCCGTCTCCGCGATGAGGGGGAGGCTGCGGTCATTGTCCACTTCGCCCGAAGGGGTGAGAAGCCCGCAGTGGCCGTGCGACGTGTATTCGCAGAGGCAAACGTCGCCTATCACGAGCAGCTCCGGGTTGGCGTCCTTCAGACAGGCGACGGACTGCTGGACGATTCCGTCCCTCGCCCAGGCGCCGCTGCCCTGTTCGTCCTTGCCTGCGGGAAGGCCAAAGAGCAGCACCGCCGGCACCTTCAAGGCCGCGAGGCTCTTCGCCTCGTCTTTGAGCGCGCCGATCCCGAGCCGGTCCTGACCTGGCATCGACGAGATCGGCTGGCGCCCGTGGAGCCCGGCTTCGATGAACAGCGGGTAGACAAGGTGGCTGGTGGTCACGTCCGTCTCGCGCACCATCGCTCGCAGGGAGGCGCTGCCACGGAGGCGGCGATGGCGCTTGAAGGGAGGGAGTTCCATCGCCTGCGAGTCTACCACGCGCGCCAGCGGAACCAGAGGCGGATCACTGCTATTCTGGCCTCGATGGAACGAAGGCTCCCGCTCGAATACGAAGGCTGGCAGCAGCACGAGCCGATCTTCCGCCGCCTGAGCACTCCCGAGCTTGTCGCCGAAGTGCAGGACGGCTCTCCAGACCGGCGCCTCGCGGCGCTCTCCGTGATTGACCTCTCCGAGGTCGCCTCCAGCACGATTGAAGACTGGATCCGCGCGTTGCCGGACGCCGAAGCCAACGAGCTCGCAGGCGCGATCCCCGTGCAGCGCCCCCACTCCTCCTGCAAGGACGACCTCCGCTGGGTCGAGGTGGCACGTCTCGGCTACGAAAAGCGCCGCCTGCCGACGTTCCTCGTGATGCTCTTTTCGTCTCTCGAAGCGCTGGACAGCCGCCACTGCCCCGAAGCCCCGCAAGCCTGGGAGAACATCGGCGATTGGCTGGGCGACGTCTACGACCGGCTGGTGAAGGATGGTGACAGCGAAGCGCTGGAGGACATCTCGCTCTTCGTCTTCGAAAACTACCTCGACCGGGACTCGATTTTCGATGCCTTTTGCGGGATGGTCGTGCGGCACGAAGCCCTCGCGATGCAGGTCTCGGCGAACCCGTCGCTCCTGCTGCCGGAGCTGCCGCGGGAAAAGCAACAACTTGTGCTGGAGGAGGCTGCCGCCAACGGCGGCCGTCCCTTCAAGGAAGCCTGGGCGGCCCTCAACGGCCGCGCCTGACGCTCTGGCCTGCTACGCTCTTCCACCATGACCTCCGGCCTCGACGAGATTTCAACGGTCTTCATCGACGACGGTGGAGTCCTGAACGACAACCGCCTGCGTGCGCCCCAGTGGCAGCGGCTCGTGGGGGAGTTCTTGGCGCCCAGGCTGGGAGGGACGTCCGAGAGCTGGGCTGCTGCCAACGCGGCCGTTTTCGGGCACTTGTTGCAAGGATTCCTCTCCGGAGCGAGCACGAGGTTCGAAAACCATCGTGACTGGATCGAGGCGTACTATGAGGCGTGGCTGGTTGGCATGTGCTCGGCGGCGGATGTCCCGCTTCCCCCGGCGCACCACGTCCAGCGCATCGCCCGGGATGCGGATGACTACATAACTCGCCGCGTCTCGTCTGCAATTCCCGGCTCCGCGGACGCCGTCCGGACACTGCGTGGCCGGGACCTGCTGCTGCACATGGGCTCCGGCGGCGACAGCCGCCAACTGGCCAACTACCTCGAACGGATGGGAATCCGGGAGTGCTTCCACACGCTCTACGGCGCGGACCTGGTGGACATGCCCAAGGACCGGCCGGAGTACCACCGGCGCGTCCTCGAGGACTCCGGCGTGGACCCGGCCCGCGCGCTGTTCATCGATGACAGCCCCGCCCCGCTCGAATGGGCCGCGAGCTTCGGTGCAAAGACCGCGCTCATCGCGCCAGACCCGGAGGATCGCTTCACCGTCACGGCGCCCTCACTGGCTGCCCTGGTTGACCGATTGCTGGCGTGAGCCACCTTTCAACGGCCAACGGCTAAACCGCGCACTCCCCCTCGCCACGCTGAAGCTCGTACAGCTCCAGCCGGTTCCAGTCGATGAACATGTTCCTGTTCTCGTCGATGAAGTCACCGGGGAGGGTGAGGTCCTGGACGGCTGCTTCGAACGGCACGGCGCCGATGCGGTCGAAGGTGGCGTTGAACTCCTCGCCAGGCTGGCGGTTCGATTCGTACACCTGGATGAAGCGCTCGACCGCCTCGGGGGCACGCTTCGCGGGCATGCGGACCTTCAACTGCTGGCCGATGCGCATGCTGCCGTTCTCGTAATTCCCGCCCATAAACACGTGGTAGGCAGGGAGCTGCTGCGGCCCGACCTTCATCGCCGCCCCGTGGAAGCCGATGTTGGCGATGTGGTGCTGGCCGCAGCTATTTGGGCAGCCGCTCATCTTGATGTGCATCTTCTTGGTCAGCGGGTCCACGATGTTCATGGACTCGACCTTTGCCTGGATGGCGGCGTTGAGGCCCATCGAGCTGGTGATCCCGAGCTTGCAGCTATCCGTGCCCGGGCAACTGACCACGTCCGTGATGGAATGGGCCCCGATATCGGCGAGGCCGATGTCCTTGAGCCGCTTGAACACCTCGTAGAGGCTCTCATCGCGCACCCAGCGCAGGACGATGTTCTGCTGCACGGTTGTGCGCGCCCGCCCACCGGAGTACTCGCGCATGATGTTCGCGAGGCCGCGGAACTGCTCCGGTTTCAGGTCGCCGCGAGTGACCTTCACTTCAATGGCGCTGAAGCCTTGCTGCTTCTGGGCCCGCACGTTGGCCGTGACGAAGGCAGTAAATTCGCGCCCGTCGCCGTTCGGCTGGTCGTACACAGGCTTCTTGGCCGGGGCGTTCGCCTCTTCGTCATCGAGGAAAAGAAGGCGCTCCGGGCTGAAGTTCCCCTTCGACCAGTCACCCTTCAGTTCGTCGTCGATCATGCGCTTGAACTCATCGATGCCCACGCGATCGACAAGGAACTTGAGCCGGGCCTTGGCGCGGTTCTTGCGAAGTTCGTCGGCTTTTTCGAAGACCCGGATGACCGCTTCGGAGATCTTCAGGTACTCGTCGAGCGGCGAGAACTCCCGCAAGACCAGGGCGTTGCGCGGCATGATGCTGAGGCCCCCCCCGACGACGATCTGGAACCCCTTCACGCCGCCCTGGATGCGCGGAATGAAACCGATGTCGTGGATACCCGTGATCGCCTCGTCCTTGTCGTTTGAGGTGAACGCCACCTTGCACTTGCGGGGGAGAAGCTGCGAAAGCGGGTTACGCAGCCAGTAGCGGGCGAAGGCGCCGGCGTAGGGCGTGGGGTCGAACAGTTCGTCGGCGTTCACGCCGGCCCAGGGGTCACCGGTTACGTTGCGCACGGTGTTGCCGCAGGCTTCGCGGGTGGAGAGGCCGGTGCGCGCCATCACAAACAGTGCCTGCGCGGCCTTGTCCAGGGGGATGTGGTGGAACTGGAAGTTCTGCCGCGTGGTGATGTGGCCTTTGCGCAGCGGCGCGTACTTGTCCGCCACTTCGCCGAATGCGTCCATCTGGTCCGCGCTTACCCCGCCGAAGGGCAACTTGACGCGGATCATCTGCACG
>PNKC01000009.1 GCA_013822275.1 Anaerolinea sp.
AGCGCCCCGGCGCGCAAAAAGGGAAACGGCATATGGCACGTCAGCAGATCCGGATCAAGTTGAAGGCATACGACCACCGCCTGATCGATCAGTCGGCCCGGCAAATCGTCGAGGCTGCTGAGCGCACGGGCGCGGCTGTGGCCGGCCCCGTGCCGCTTCCGACCACCATCGATAAGTTCTGTGTGTTGAAGGGCCCGCACATCCATAAGGATGCGCGCGAACAGTTCGAAATCCGGACTCACAAGCGCCTGATCGACATTATGGAACCGACTTCCAAGACCGTGGACACGCTGATGCGGCTGCAACTGCCCAGCGGCGTAGACATCGAGATCAAGCTGTAACCGCTATGACGATTGAAGGATTGCTCGGCCGCAAACTCGGCGCGCTCCAGGTCTTCGATGAGAAGGGCCGCCTCCGCGGCTCCACCGCCATCGAAGTTGGGCCGTGCTTCGTGACGCAGCTGCGGACTCCCGAAAGGGACGGCTACACTGCTGTCCAGGTCGGGTTCCAGGAAGACCGCAAGCTGAACAGCCCGGAAACGGGCCACCTTCGCCCGGCGGGGAACCTCAAGCTCCGCCACCTCGCGGAGTTCCGCATGGACGGCGCCGACGCCTACAATCTCGGTGACAAGCTCGGGGCGGAACTGTTTGATGCCGGCCAGAAGGTGGACGTAACCGCGACCTCCAAGGGGCGCGGTTTCCAGGGTGGCGTCCGCCGCCACAATTTCGCCGGTGGCCCCAAGACGCACGGCCAGAGCGACCGCCATCGCGCGCCCGGCTCCATCGGCTCCGGCACCACGCCCGGCCGCGTCTACAAGGGTACGCGCATGGCCGGCCATATGGGTGCCGTCCGCACCACGGTCCGCAACCTCGAAGTCGTGGCCCGGAACGACGAAAAGGGCGTCATCTTTGTCGCCGGTTCCGTCCCCGGCCCCATCGGTGGCCTCGTCCGCATTCGCCACGCAAGGAAGGTATCGAAATGAAGTTGGCTGTCTTCGATACCAACGGTAAGGAACTGCGCCAGATTGAGGCGGCGGACGAAGTGTTCGGCATCGAGCCGAACCGGTCCGTCCTTCACCAGGCGTACGTCAGCCAGATGGCGAACCGGCGCGCCGGTGGCGCGAGCACGAAGACTCGCGGCGACGTCCGCGGTTCGACACACAAGATTCGCCGCCAGAAGGGCCTCGGCGCCTCGCGCCAGGGCGGCATTCGGGCATCGCACCAGGTGGGAGGCGGCGTCGCCCATGGCCCGCACCCGCACAGCTTCGCGAAGGACTTGCCGCGCCAGATGAAGCGGTTGGCTTTGCGCTCCGCGCTGAGCAGCCATGCAGCCGGCGGCACCCTGCTGGTTGTGGACGGCCTCGCGCCTGAAGACGTGAAGACGAAGACCGTGCAGGCCGCGCTTGACGCCCTCGGCGTCGACCGGCGCGCGCTCGTCGTAAGCGGCGAATACGAAGCGGACTTGACCCGTGCCGCGCGGAACATCGACATTGCCAGGGCCCTGCCTGCGCAGAACCTGAACGTGGTGGACATCGTCAACGCTCACAAGCTTGTGATGTCGGAAGACGCGATCCGCAAGTGCGAAGCGCTTTGGGGCGGCGAGAACCTTAAGCCGGCCCGCGGCCGCCGCAGGGAGGCCGTGTAATGCCGAAGGAAATCCATCCCTATGGCGTGCTTCTGCGCCCCATCATCACGGAGAAGACGACGGTCCTCACCGGCCTCGACAAATACGTCTTCGAAGTTGACCTGCGGGCCAACAAGAACCAGATCAAGGAAGCGGTGGAGATTGCCTTCAGCGTCCGTGTCGCGGAAGTGAACACGATGAAGATGAAGGGCAAACCCAAGCGCTTCGGCCGCAAGGTCACGAGCCGCCCGGACTGGAAGAAGGCCATTGTGACCCTCGTCCACGGCGACAAGATCGAACTGTTCGAGGGGATTTAGGCCATGCCGATCAAGCAGTACAAGCCAACGTCCCCGGGCCGCCGCAACGCCAGCAGCCAGTCCTACACGGAGATCACCAAGAGCCGGCCAGAAAAGTCACTCACGGAATCGCTGAGCAAGAAAGGGTCCGGGCGCAACAACCAGGGCCGGATCACCGTCCGCCATCGCGGAGGCGGCAGCCGCCGCCTCTACCGCATTATCGATTGGAAGCGGGACAAGGCTGGCGTGCCGGCGAAGGTCGCCGCGATCGAGTACGACCCGAACCGCACGGCGCGCATCGCCCTCCTCCAATACGTGGACGGCGAAAAACGCTACATCCTGGCGCCCAACGGCCTCGCGGTAGGTGCGGTTATTGTGAGCGGGGCCGGGGCGGAAGTCCGCGTGGGCAACACACTGCCGTTGGCGAACATGCCCACCGGCACGCAGGTGCACAACATCGAAATGACCCCCGGCAAGGGCGGCCAGATGGTGCGCAGCGCCGGCGTTTCGGCGCAGCTCATGGCGAAGGAAGGCGACTACGCCCTCCTCCGCCTGCCCAGCGGCGAAATGCGCCGCGTGCGCATAGAGTGTGTCGCGACCGTCGGCCAGGTGGGCAACGTTGAGCATTCGCTCGTGAAGCTCGGCAAAGCCGGGCGCACCCGCCATCGTGGCCGCCGGCCTCAGGTCCGCGGTGCGGTCATGAACCCCCGCGACCACCCGCACGGCGGCGGCGAGGGGCGTGCCCCGGTCGGCATGCCCGGTCCGAAGACGCCCTGGGGCAAGCCGACCCTCGGCTACCGCACCCGCAACAACAAGCGCACCGACAAATTCATCGCGCGCCGGCGAACGAAGTAGGAGTAGCCCATGTCACGTTCAATTAAGAAGGGGCCCTACGTCCACCCTTCGCTCGAGAAGCAGGTGACGGCGATGCGCGCATCCAATCAGCGCTCCGTCATCAAGACGTGGTCGCGCGCCTCCACGATCCTGCCGGACATGATCGGCCTGACGTTTGGCGTCCACGACGGGCGCCGTCACGTGCCGGTATTCGTCACGGAGAACATGGTGGGCCACAAGCTCGGGGAATTCGCCCTCACGCGGACGTTCCGCGGGCACGTTTCCAAGAGTGACCGCCAGAGTAAGGTGAGGCGCTAAGGTGGAAGTTCGAGCTTCAGCCAGGAGCATCGGCGCTTCGCCGCGCAAGGTCCGCCTGATCCTGGACCGCCTTGCGGGACTTTCGGTGGACCAGTCGCTCGCCCTGCTCCGCTACGTGCAGTCTCCGCACGCCAAGGCCGTTTCGAAGGTTGTCCTTTCGGCGGCTTCGAACGCCGAGAACAACTTCGATTTGAACGTGGACGACCTCATCATCAAGCGCGCATTCGCGGATGAGGGCCCCACCCAGCGCCGCTTCCGGCCGCGATCCAGGGGACGGGTTAGCCCGATCCTGAAGCGGTCCAGCCATATCACCGTCATCCTCGATGAGCGTGAGGCTTAGCACATGGGACAGAAAGTACATCCGCACGGCTTCCGCCTCGGGATCATCTACGACTGGGAATCCAGCTGGTTCGCGGAGAAGGATTACACCAAGCGCCTGCACGAAGACCTCGAACTGCGGCGCTTCATCCTCTCCGAACTGCCAGACGCGGCCATCAGCCACGTGGAGATCGACCGCAACGCGAACCTTGTGACGGTCGCGATCCACACCGCCAAGCCCGGTATCGTCATCGGCCGGGGCGGCACCAAGGTTGAAGAGCTGCGCAACACTCTGGAGCAATTCAGCGGTGGGCGCGTGCGCATCAACATCCAGGAGATTCGCGTCCCGGAATTGGACGCATACCTCGTCGCCCGCTCGGTTGCTGACCAGTTGGAGCGGCGCGTCGCGTTCCGGCGCGCCGTGAAGCAATCGGTCCAGCGGACCATGCAGCGCGGCGCCCAGGGGGTCCGCGTGGCCGTTGCTGGCCGTCTCGGTGGGGCAGAGATGTCTCGCCGCGAATCGGATACGCAGGGCCGGGTCCCGCGGCACACGCTCCGCGCGGATATTGACTATGGCCTGGCGGAAGCGCACACAACGTTCGGCCGTATCGGCGTGAAGGTCTGGATCTACAAGGGCGACATTCTTCCCGAGCGCGCCGCGGAGCGTCGCGTGGTGGAGGAGGAAGCACCAGAGCCAGCCCCCCGGCCGGTGGTGGAGGCCCCGGTTGAAGCCGCTGCTCTGGGCGGCCCGGCCCACACCGCGATCACCATGGAGCAGCAAGAAGCGGTCCAGCGCGAAACCCGCGAGGGGAGTGACTAATGCTTCAGCCACGACGCGTTAAGCATCGCAAGCAGCATCGCGGCCGGCGCAGCGGCGAAGCCCTCACCGGCAACTTCGTCGCCTTCGGAGAATTCGCGCTCCAGGCCCAGGGGGCCGCGTGGATCGATTCGCGCCACATCGAAAGCGCCCGCCGGGCGATTACCCACGAAATGAAGCGAGGCGGCAAGGTTTGGATCCGGATTTTCCCGGACAAGCCGGTGACGGCGAAGCCGGCCGAAACCCGCATGGGTTCGGGCAAGGGCGCGCCGGACAAGTGGGTCGCTGTTGTGAAGCCGAACCGGATCATGTTCGAAGTGGCCGGCGTCCCGGAGGCCGTTGCTCGCGAGGCGCTCCGCCTGGCCGCCCACAAACTCCCCGTGCCCACGAAAATCGTGGTCCGCGAAGAAACGGTGGTGTAGGCCAATGGTGAAGCAGACCGGCGAAGAAGTCCGCCGTTGGGATGACCAGCGGCTGAACCACGAAATCAACGAAGCCTACCGCGCGCTGTTCACCCTCCGTTTTCAGCACGCCAGCCGCCAGTTGGAAAACTACCGCGAACTGCGCAACGCCAGGCGAAAGATCGCCCGCTTGCGCACCATCAAGCGCGAGCGCGAGCTCGCCACCCTGGGTGAGGAGTAGCCATGGGAAGCCAACGTATCATCCAGGGCACTGTTGTCAGTAACAAGATGGACAAGACCGTCGTCGTCAGCGTGGGACGCAAGAAGAAGCACCCCCTCTACCACAAGGTCATGTCCGTCACCGAACGCTACAAGGCGCACGACGAGGACAACGGCTGCAAGCTCGGGGATGTGGTCCGCATCCAGGAATGCCGCCCTCTTTCCCGGGACAAGCGCTGGCGTGTGGTTGAAGTGCTTACCCGTGGTGACGTTGCGGAGGTTGCGCCTGACTCGATCGGCCGTGACATCGAAGCGACTGCCCAGGTGGCGTCGAAGGCGGAGGCGCAGCTGTGATTCAACAGGAAACACGGCTCAAAGTGGCCGACAACTCGGGAGCACGTTCGCTCCTTTGCATTCGCGTGCTCGGCGGCAGCCGCCGCCGTTACGCGCGCCCTGGCGACATCATCGTGGCCAGCGTCAAGGTTGCCCAGCCGAACTCCCAGGTGAAGAAGGGCGACGTGGTCAAGGCCGTCGTTGTCCGCGTCACCAAGGAGTACGGCCGGCCGGATGGTTCGTACATCCGCTTCGACGAGAACGCGGCGGTCCTCCTGGCCACGGATGGCGAGAATCCGCGGGGCACGCGCATCTTTGGGCCGGTGGCTCGCGAACTGCGCGACCGGAACTTCATGAAGATCATCTCGCTCGCGCCGGAGGTGCTGTAATGCCGGCAAAGATCAAGCGCGGCGACAAGGTCGTCGTGATCTCCGGGAAAGACAAGGGCAAGCGAGGGACTGTCCGGGCCGTGATCAACAAGCACGGCCGGGTGCTGGTGGAGGGTGTGAACCTGATTAAGCGCCATCAGCGCGCCCGCGCCCAGGGGCAGATCTCTCAAATCCTGGAGCGGGAAGCGCCCCTTCACATGAGCAACGTCATGCTGATCGATCCGAACACGGACCAGCCCACTCGCGTAGCGTTCCGCAAGCGCGAAGACGGCTCCATGGTCCGCGTTGGAAAGCGCAGCGGAGAGGACATCGAATAATGCACCCGCGAATGCAGGAGAAGTACCAGGCCGAAGTCGTGTCCGCCCTCCAGGAGCAGTACCAGTACGCGAACATCATGCAGGTGCCAAAGATCACAAAGATGGTCGTGAACATCGGCCTGGGCGAAGCCCTCACCGATGCCAACGCCCTCGACAAGGCGGCGGACGAAGTCGCGGCGATCACCGGCCAGAAGCCGGTGATCACGCGAGCCAAGAAGTCGATCGCGAACTTCCGCCTGCGCGAAGGGAACCCGATCGGCGTTGCGGCGACGCTTCGTGGTCCGCGCATGTGGGAGTTTCTGGACCGCCTCATCAGCGCGGCTCTGCCCCGCATCCGCGACTTCCAGGGGTTGAACCCCAACGCCTTTGACGGCCGCGGGAACTACAGCCTGGGCATCCGGGAGCAACTCATCTTCCCGGAGATTGAGTACGACAAGGTGGACAAGGTCCACGGCATGCAGGTGACCATCGTCACCTCCGCCAAGAACGACGAAGAAGGCCGGAGGCTGCTCGAACTGATGGGCATGCCTTTCCGGAAGAACTAGGAGCAGACGCAGTGGCAAAAAAGGCGCTGATCGAAAAGTCGAAGCGGGAGCCGAAGTACCCCGCGCGGCAGCACAACCGCTGCCGCATCTGCGGGCGTCCGAAGGGGTATATCCGCCGCTTCGCGATGTGCCGCATCTGCTTCCGCGAACATGCGCATCGGGGGCTTCTGCCCGGCGTCACGAAATCCAGCTGGTAAGTGCGAGAGCAAACGCCAGAGGGGAATGAAGAATGAATGTAAGTGATCCCATCGCCGACATGCTGACGCGAATCCGCAACGCGGTCTCTTCGCGCCACGATTCGGTCCTGATCCCGGCCTCGAAGACGAAAGTCGCCATCGCCCAGGTGCTTAAGGAAGAAGGCTTCATTAAGGACTTCAGCGTGGTGGCGGAAGAGGGCCGGCCTCAGCCGAACCTGAAAGTGGACCTGAGCTACGGCGGCCGCAGGCAGGCCGTGCTCACGGGCATCCAGCGCGTCAGCAAGCCCGGGCTCCGGGTCTACGTGCAGCGCCGGGAGATCCCGCGCGTCTACGGCGGTCTCGGGATCGCCATCCTTTCGACGCCCAAGGGCATCATGTCGGGGCAGGAGGCCCGTCGCCAGGAAGTTGGCGGCGAGGTCCTCTGCTACGTCTGGTAAGGGGTAGGTCATGTCTCGCATCGGCCGTCAGCCTATTCCCGTCCCCGCGAACGTCACCGTTACCATCGGCGACACCAACAACGTCGCCGTGAAGGGGCCCAAGGGTGAACTCACTCGCCAGTTCCCGCCCACGATCACGCTCACCCGTGAAGAGGACAACCTCGTCGTCACCCGCCCCAACGACGAGGGCAAGCAACGCGCCCTTCACGGGCTTTCGCGCTCGCTCCTGAACAACATGGTGACCGGCGTCACCACGGGGTTCACCAAGACGTTGGAAGTGCAGGGCGTTGGCTACCGCGCCCAACTGCAGGGTTCGAGCCTTCAACTCGCGCTCGGCTTCTCGCATCCTGTGGTCGTCGCCCCGCCCGAAGGGATCAGCTTCAACGTCGAAGGGCCGCGCATCCACATTCAGGGCATCGACAAGGAACGGGTTGGCCAGGTGGCGGCAAACATCCGCAAACTGCGTCCGCCGGAGCCTTACAAGGGCAAGGGCATCCGCTATTCTGGCGAACGCGTTCGCCGCAAGGCTGGCAAAGCCGGAAAGGTGGGCAAGTAATGAGCAAAGCGACCAGCACCCTGGCCCGCAGCCGGCGCCACGCGCGCGTCCGCAAGAGCGTCTCGGGGACGCCTCAGCGGCCACGCCTGAACGTGTTCCGCAGCGCCACCCACATCTACGCCCAGGTTATCGACGACGTTGCCGGCCACACCCTTGCCGCCGCCAGCGATGCCGACAAGGAGCTCGCTGCCGCTCTCGCTGGCAAAACGAAGACCGAGCGCGCAAAGGAAGTCGGCAAGGCCGTCGCCGAACGCGCGAAGGCTGGCGGCGTCGAACTCGTGGTCTTTGACCGCGGCGGCTACAAGTACCACGGCCGCGTCCAGGCGCTCGCCGACGGCGCGCGTGAAGCGGGATTGGGGTTCTAGATGGCAGAAAACAGATACGACCGTGACCGCGATCAGCAGGATGAGCTGACCGAAAAGGTCATCTACATCAACCGCGTCGCGAAGGTCGTCAAGGGTGGCCGCCGCTTCAGCTTCAGCGCGCTCATCGTCGTCGGCGACGGCCACGGCAACGTCGGCGTCGGCCTGGGCAAGGCGAATGAAGTGCCGGAGGCGATCCGCAAGGGCTCGACGATGGCCCGCCGCCAGATGATCACCGTCCCGATGAAGGGTGGCACCATCGCCCACCAGGTCCTCGCGGAGTTCAGCGCGGCGAGGATCATGATCAAACCGGCAAGCCACGGTACCGGCGTCATTGCGGGCGGGGCCGTGCGCGCGATCATGGAGGCCGCGGGCGTGACCGATGTCCTCGCCAAGTCGCTCGGCAGCCGCAACCCGATCAATGTTGCCCGCGCGACGCTCGAAGGTCTCAGTTCACTCCGGGACCCGCAGGGTGCGAAGGCCCGGCGGCTCGCGATTCAAAGGGGTGAGGCCTGATGGCCACCCTCCAGGTGACCTGGCGCAAGAGCGCGATCGGCTATCGCCAGGACCAGAAGGACACGATCAAGAAACTCGGTCTGCGGCGCCTCAACCAGACGGTGCAGATCGCCGATACGCCTGCCCACCGCGGGATGGTGGACAAAGTTTCACACCTGGTTGAGGTTGTGGAAGGGGACCCCAGATGAGCATCGGCGCGGAAGAGTTAAAGCCGGATCGCGGCGCAACGCACGCCAAGAAGCGTGTTGGCCGCGGCAACGGCAGTGGCCATGGCACCTACTCCGGCAAGGGCCTGAAGGGGCAGAAGTCCCGCTCCGGTAAGAACAAGCCGTATGACGCCTTCGAAGGCGGCCAGTTCCCAACGTCGCGCAAGTACCACACACTGCGCGGGTTCAACAACAAGTGGCGGGTGCCCTTCCAGCCCATCAACCTTGCGGCGCTCGACCGTTTTGAGGATGGCGCAAGCGTGACCCCGGAAACGCTCATCGCCGCCGGTATGCTCCGGCACCTGCGCGAGCCGGTGAAGGTGTTGGGGAACGGCGACCTCACGAAGAAGCTGAACGTCTCCGCCCATCGCTTTAGCGAGACGGCGAAGGCGAAGATCGAGCAAGCCGGCGGCACGGTGACGCTCATCGGCCCAGCCGACGAGACGAAGGACGCCTGACCGATGACAACCCAATCAGCCTCGCGCCCGCGCCTCCTCCAGGCGATGGTGGACGCCTTTCGCCAGGAAGACGTCCGGCGGAAGCTGCTGTTCACGCTGGCCATGCTGGTCGTGTTCCGCTTCGTTGCCCATGTCCCGCTGCCGAACGTGAACCGGGACGCCCTGAAGGCTGCCTTTGAAGGCAACGCCATCCTGGACTTCCTCAGCATCTTCTCTGGTGGCGCGCTCCAGAACCTGAGCGTTGCGGCGCTTGGTGTCTACCCCTACATCACGGCGTCGATCATCATGCAGATCCTCCAGCCGCTCGTCCCCGGTTTCCGGGCGCTCGCGGAAGAAGGCGAGCAGGGCCGCCGCCGGCTCCAGCTCTACACCCACTGGCTCGCCGTGCCCATGGCCTTTGTCCAGGGCTACGGCCAGATCCTCTTTATCAACAGCCAGAGTGGCGAAGTCATCCAGGGCTTCGGCTTCGACAAAGACGCGATGGCCACCATCGCGACGCTCTTTACCCTCGCCGCGGGAACGATGTTCCTCGTCTGGATCGGCGAGCTGATCACGGAAAACGGCATCGGCAACGGCGTCTCGATCATCATCTTCGGTGGCATTGTGGCGAACCTGCCGGGCCTTATCCCGAACCTCTCGACGGAATCGATCGTCGGCATCATCGCGATCACCGGGTTCGCGCTTGGACTCACCTTCTTGATCGTTTACTTCCAGGAAGCGCAGCGCCGTGTGCCGGTGCAGTACGCGCGCTCAGCCTTCCGCGGGGGGCGCATGTACCGCCAGCAAGGGCAGAGCCATATCCCGTTGCGGGTGAACATGGCGGGCATGATCCCGCTTATCTTCGCCTTCTCGATCATGATCCTGCCGGCCACGATGGCCAGCTACTTTACGAACTCCGGCGGCTTCATTGAGCCGATCGCGAACTTCTTTGTCGATCAGTTCCAGGGCGGCCGCGGCGGCGCCGGCACAGGCTGGTACTGGCTCATCCTTTTTGTCCTGGTCATCGTCTTCACCTTCTTCTACACGATGGTGCAGTACCAGCAGCAGCAGATGGCGAAGAACCTGCAGAAGCAGGGCGCCTTCATCCCGGGCATCCGGCCAGGTCCACCCACGGAGGCCTACCTGATGCGCGTCGTGACGCGCATCACCTGGGCGGGGGCGTTCTTCCTCGGCTTCGTGGCGATCCTCCCGTTCTTCGTTGGGCTCGTCACGGACGTGCGAGCGCTGACCATCTCCAGCACCGGCTTCCTCATCGTGGTAGCCGTGGTCCTGGACACCATGAAGCAGCTCGAAGCGCAGCTCCTGATGCGCAACTACGAAGGGTTCATTCGCTAAGTGTTCATCGTACTGCTCGGTCCTCCCGGCGCCGGAAAGGGCACCCAGGCTCAGCGCATCGCCGACGCGACGAAGCTGCTCCACATCTCCACGGGCGA
The DNA here is from genome assembly GCA_013822275.1 of Anaerolinea sp. Taxonomy (GTDB): domain Bacteria; phylum Chloroflexota; class Dehalococcoidia; order Tepidiformales; family Tepidiformaceae; genus PNKC01. Next base: position 10,576 of record PNKC01000009.1, read on the forward strand.
CATGTTCCGCGAAAACGTGAAGGCCGGGACCGAACTGGGGAAGCTCGCCAACGAATACATGGCGAAGGGCGAACTCGTCCCCGACGAAGTCACTATCGGGATGCTCCTCGAACGGATCAGCCGCCCGGACGCGGCGAAAGGCGCAATGTTCGACGGTTTCCCCCGCAACGTCGCCCAGGCGTTCGCCCTGGACCAGGCGCTCGCGGGCAAGGGCGCCAGGATTGACCACGCCCTCCTCATCAGTGTGGCCGACGATGAACTCATCGCGCGCCTGGGTGGGCGATGGATCTGCCGCAACTGCGGCCGCCTCTACCACGAACGCAACGACCCTCCGAAGCGGGAGGGGATTTGCGACGCCTGTGGCGGTGAACTCTATCAGCGCGAAGACGACCGCCCGGCGGTCGTGAGTGCGCGGCTCGAAAAGCAGAAGCCACCCGGGGCGCTTATCGAGCACTACCGGCAGGCCGGGGTCCTCAAGGAGATCGACGGCCAGCAGCCGCTGGACGCCGTTACGCGCGCGCTCCTGGAGGCCATCACCTAACGATGGCTGTCAAGCTGAAGTCCGAGGACGAACTCCGCGTCATGCGCGAGGCCGGCAAGATCGTCGGCCAGACGCTGGCGCGTATCCGCGAGATGATTCGCCCGGGCCTCAATGTGCTCGAGATCGAAGAGTTTGTGAAAGATGAGTTCAAGCGAGTGGGCGTGACGTCCCCGTTTCTCCACTACTCTCCGGCCCCAAAGTACCCGCCCTACCCCTCAAACATCTGCATCAGCGTCAACGACCAGCTGGTGCACGGGATCCCCAGGAGCCGCGTGTTGAAAGAGGGTGACCTCGTTAGCCTGGACCTGGGCGCCACCCACAAGGGGTACGTCGGCGATGCGGCCATCACGGTAGGTGTGGGGAACATCAGTCCCGAAGCGCAACGGCTGATGAAGGTGACCGAGGACGCGTTGGAGGCCGGGATTAAGGTAGCGCGCACCGGCCGCCACCTGAACGATATTCGCGGAGCGATCGAAGACACCATCCGGCCCAGCGGCTTCTCCATCGTCCGCGGGTACGGGGGCCACGGTGTCGGCCGCGATATGCACGAAGAGCCGCACATTGAGAACGTGCGGCAACGATTCAGGGGCATGCCCCTCCGGCACGGGCTCGTCCTCGCCCTGGAGCCAATGGTCAATATCGGCGGGCCAGACGTGGAGGAGGGGTCGGACGGCTGGACGGTAAGCACGAAAGACGGTAGCTTATGCTGTCATTTCGAGCACACCATAGCCATTCGAGAGGGTCGTGAGGCCGAAATCCTCACGCTTCCCTAGGCCCGTGCGCCACCGATTCAATCCAGCCGGCGGCGTTATGCGCCAACCAGGAGCATCATGAAGGTCCGAGCATCCGTTAAGCCACGTTGCGACAAGTGCAAGGTCATTCGCCGGCACGGTCGCGTGATGGTCATCTGCGAAAATCCAAAGCATAAGCAGCGGCAGGGTTAGCCATGGCACGTATTTCAGGGGTTGATATTCCGAACGACAAGCGCGTCGAAGTCGCGCTCACGTACATCTATGGGATCGGGCTTACCCGCTCCCAGGAGATCCTCTCGGGGACCGGCGTCAGCCCGGATACCCGCGCGCGCGAACTGACCGATGACGACGTCATCAAGATCCGCGACTACATCGATAAGCACTTCACCGTCGAGGGTGACCTTCGACGGGAAGTCCGGCAGAACATCGGCCGGCTCGTCGAAATCAACTGCTACCGCGGGCAGCGCCATCGCCGCAACCTCCCGGTCCACGGCCAACGCACCCGCACCAACGCCCGCCAGAAGCGCGGCGCCCGCAAGACCGTGGCCGGCAAGCGGCGCGCGGGCAAGAAGTAAGAAGGGGTAGCTCAGAATGGCAGATGCAAAGCGCGGAGCAGACAAGAAGGCCGCCGGCGCCCGCCGCCTGAAGCGGCGCGAACGGAAGTCCGTCCCGCGAGGCAAGGCGTTCATCAAGAGTACGTTCAACAACACGCTGGTGACGCTCACGGACCCGAACGGGAACGTGATCTCTTGGGCCAGCGCCGGCGCCTCGGGTTTCAAAGGCTCCCGAAAGGGCACTCCATTTGCCGCCCAGCTCGCGGGCGAAAACGCGGCCCGCCGGGCCATGGAGCATGGCTTGCAGTCGGTTGAGGTTTACGTCCGCGGGGCGGGCAGTGGCCGCGAGGCCGCGATCCGCTCGCTCCAGGCAACGGGCCTCACCGTCACCGCGATCCGCGATGTCACCCCCATCCCCCACAATGGCTGCCGCGCCCCCAAGCGCCGGCGCGTCTAGGAGCCAACACCTTTCATGGCACGTTACACCGGTCCAGTTTGCCGCCTCTGCCGCCGTCACGGCGAAAAGCTCTTCCTGAAGGGCGAGCGCTGCTTCACGCCCAAGTGCAGCTTCGATCGGCGGCCCAACCCGCCGGGCCCCCGCCCGGCCCGGCGCCGCAAGATCAGCGACCGTGGCCTGCAGCTCCGCGAAAAGCAGCGCGCCCGTGTCACCTACGGCGTGCTCGAAAAGCAGTTCGTCCGTTATTACAAGGAAGCGATCCGGGGCACCGGCGTTTCCGGCGAAAACCTCGTGCGCCTGCTTGAGACGCGCCTCGACAACATCGTCTACCGGCTCGGCTTCGCTGATTCGCGCAGCCAGGCCCGCCAGATCATCACCCACGGCATCATCGCCGTGAACGGCCGCAAGCTGGATATCCCATCGTCTCACCTGAAGGTCGGCGATGCGGTCTCTTTCACGCCTCGCGGCATCCGCAGCGAGTACTACAAGATCGTCCAGGAGACGATGAAGTCCAAGAATCCGCCTTCGTGGTTGATGCTCGACGCAGCCGGGATGTCCGGCCGTGTCAGCGCCCCGCCAACGGTCGCCCATGGCGAAACGCACCTGTTCAATGAGAACGTCATCATCGAATACTACTCGCGCTAACACGCAGGCGCGTTCTGGAACCAGGAAGAGGCACGGCCAGCATGATGGATTCCCTGGAGTTGATCGGGCAGACGGCAGATGACGTCGTCCCCCAGCTCACCGTTGAAGAAGAGACGGACCGCTACGCGCGGCTCATCGCCGAGCCGCTGGAGGCGGGCTACGGCATTACCCTCGGCAACGCCCTCCGCCGCGTCCTCCTGAGTTCGCTCGAAGGCGCCGCGATCACGTCCGTGCGGATCGACCAGGTGGAGCATGAGTTCTCCACGGTGGCCGGCATGCAGGAAGACACGACTGAGTTCCTCCTGAACCTGAAGGAAGTGCGCATCCGCGCCCTCTCCAACCGGGCAGGCAGCCTTGCCCTCGACATCGAAGGCCCCGCCGAGATCACCGCGGCCGACATCCAGGTGCCCGCCGACTTCGAAATCGTCAACCCCGAGCTTCACCTCGCAACCATGGACACGCCCGGCCGGCTCAATGTGGAACTCCACGCCGACCTCGGTAAAGGCTACGTCCCCGCCGGGAGCATCGAGGGCCTGCCGATCGGCGTGATCCCTGTGGACGCGGTCTTCACGCCGGTGCGTAAGGTCAACTACCACGTCGAAAAGACGCGTGTCGGCCAGTCCACCAATTTCGACCGGCTTGTCCTGGAAGTGTGGACGGATGGCACCATCGGCGCCGTCGAGGCTGTTGGCCAGAGCGCCGACATCCTCATGGACCAGTTCTCCCTCTTCAGCGTAATGGGGCGGCCGGAAACCAGCTTCAGCAGCAGCGGGGGCAGCAGCGCGAGTGTCGCCGGCATGCTCATGCCACCAGACCGCTACAACACGCCCATTGAGGACCTCTCGCTCTCCGTCCGGGCCTACAACTGCCTCAAGCGCAGCGGCTTGATGACGGTGGGCCAGGTGCTCGAAAAGAGCGAGGACGAGCTGCTCGGCCTGCGCAACTTCGGCCGCAAGTCGTACGACGAACTGCGCGACCGGCTCATTGAACTCGGCTACGTTGACCCGGACGCGGAAGGCCTCGTCCCCTTGACGGACGGTGTCAGAGGCGCTGGCCCTCGTCCGGGCGGACGGCGTCCCAGCCCCATCCGCACCAGCGCCGTCATCCTCGATGACGAGGACGAGGAAGAGAACCTGAGCGCACTCGGCAAGGCGCTCAAGGAAGCACTACTGAAAGACGGCAGCGCTGATGATCTTATCGGCGCCGACGACGAGGACTAACCAATGCGACACCGCGTAGCCGGCCGCCATCTTGGCCGCGAAACCAGCCACAGAATGGCCCTCTACCGCAACCTGGTCACGGACCTTCTGCGGTATGACCGGATCACCACCACGGAAGCCAAGGCGAAAGAAATTCGCCCCATGGCCGAGAAGATCATCACGCTCGGCCGCCGGGGTGACCTGCACGCCCGCCGCCAGGCGCAGCGCTTCCTCTACGACACAGGTGTGGTGAAGAAGGTCTTTGACGAGATCGGGCCGGCCATGAAGGATCGGCCAGGCGGCTACCTCCGGATCACAGGCCTCGAGCCTCGAAAGGGGGACGGCGCCCGGATGGCGGCGATCGAACTGGTCACCTATGTGAATGCGCCGCCTACTCCCCGGCCGGCCCGCGTGACGGCGCCGCCTTCAGTGGCTCAAGCCGCCCCGGCCGCCGTCGCTCCAGCCGCTCTGGCGGAGGCGGCGCCAGACGTTGCGGAAGACGAGGCCCCGGTGGGGGCTGAGGCGGACATTGTCCCCGAGGAAGTGACCGCCGAGGAAGACGCCGAGATGGCGGTTGCTGAAGTTGGGGAAGCGCCCGACGCCGCGGCGGGAGATGCTGAGGGCAATAAGGGCGAAGGCCAATCGGAAACGTAGCCGCCGTGACCGCGAGGCGTTTCGCGGCAACGGTGAGTTACGACGGGACGGAGTTCGTTGGGTCGCAGGTGCAGCCAAACGGACGGACCGTCCAGGAGGAACTGGAACGCGCGGGGACGTCACTCTTCGGGGTGCCGGTCCGCGTTGAACTGGCGGGACGCACGGATTCCGGCGTCCACGCCATTGGCCAGGTAATGGCCCTGACTGTGGCGACACGGTTGGAGCCCATGGCGATAGGCCGGGCATTCAATGCCTGCCTGGCGCCGGATGTGGCGGTACGAGCGGTGCGCGAAGTGAGCGCGGATTTCGATCCGCGCCGCTGGGCGCGCCGGCGCTGGTACCGCTACACCATCGTCAACGGGGACGCGCGTGAGCCGCTCACGCGCCGCACAGCCTGGTACATCGGGGGCGACCTCGATCTCGAGGCGATGCGCACGGCGGCCCGGGCGCTTACCGGCCGGCAGGATTTCGTATCCTGCTCCGGCCACCTGGAGCCGGGACGGACTTCGGTCCGCACTGTGTTCCGAGCAGACTGGGAGAGCCATGGCTCGGCCAGGCTGTTTGACATCGAGGCAGACGCGTTCTTGCCGCAGATGGTCCGCCGCATCGTCGGCAACCTTGTGCGAGTGGGCCGCGGCTCTCAGAACGTGGAGGAATTCGTCCGCCTGCTCCGGCAGGCAGAACCCGGCGCGCTGGCGCATACGGCCCCAGCACACGGCCTCTGCCTCCAGCGCGTGTGGTACGACGAGGGATACGGGCTATGAACACGACAGTGCGAATCAAGGCTTCGCAGATCTACAAAGACTGGCATGTCATCGACGCCGCCGGCCGCCCCCTTGGGCGCGTCGCGACCGAGGCTGCCACCCTCCTCCGCGGGAAGCATAAGCCGACCTACGAGCCACACCTGGACGACGGCGACTTCGTTGTCGTCATCAACGCCGCCCAGGTGCGCGTTTCGGGGCGGAAGAGTTCGCAGATCAAGTACTACACGCACTCCGGTTACCCGGGCGGCCTGAAGACGCGGTCCTACGAAGAGCAGTTGGCCCGCTTCCCGGAGCGCATCCTCGAACGCGCAATCTGGGGCATGCTCCCCGGCGGGCCGCTCGGCGAGGCGATGTACCGCCACCTCAAGGTCTACAAGGGGCCCAACCACCCCCACCAGTCCCAGATCACCGGCAGCGAGCGCGCGCGCGATGCTCGGCCCGCCGTGACCGCCCCGGCCCCCGCCCGGCCGGCCCGGCTGCGGCCCCTTTCAGTGCCTGATCTTTTGCCCGAGCCCGTCGCCCGCGTCGCGCCGCCAGCGGCGCCAAAGCCAAAGCCAGCACCGGCGCCCGCCCGGCCCACGGTCCGCAAGGCCAAAGCCCCAACGGAAACCGCCGCCTCCGAAGCCACCGGTATCCCTGTGGCTGAGGTGGTCGCCGAACCCGTGGCAGAGGCAACCATGGTGGAATCCGTGCCGAAGAAGGCGGCGACCCGCAAGAAGGCTGCCGCGGTCGCCCCGGCCGAGACCGAGGCAATGAAGCCGAGAGCACCTCGCAAGAAGGCTGCGGGACCAACCGCCGAAGCCTCCGCGGAACCCGCGGCCGAAGCGAAGAAGCCTGCCCGCCGGCGCGCGGCGAAAACGGAGGAATGACCCATGGCTGATATGCAGTACTTCTACGGGACCGGGCGGCGCAAGAACGCGGTCGCTCGCGTCCGTCTCTATCCGGGCAACGGGGCGGTCGTCGTCAACGGCAAGCCTATGGAGGAGATCTTCAGCCGCGATACCCATCGCGCGGAAGTTACCTCTGCCCTGCGCCGAATAGGGCGGGATGCCAAGTTCAGCGCCCAGATCAAGTGCAACGGCGGCGGTATCAGCGGTTGGGCTGGCGCTATCCAGATGGGTATTGCCCGCGCCCTGGTCGCTTCCGACCCCTCGCTGAAGCCCGCCCTCAAGCGCGGCGAAAACCTCCTCACCCGCGACAGCCGGATGAAGGAACGCAAGAAGGCAGGCCTGAAAAGGGCCCGCAAGGCTCCTCAGTTCACCAAGCGCTAAGGCGCACCGTCCGCGGACATCCAGGGGCGGCCCCGGACCATCGTCCGGGGCCGCTCGTGTTTCCGCGTGCTGCGGTGCTGCGGGACCTCCCCTGCCACCGCTTCTCCACCCCGCCGTCACGGAGCCATGTCCATCTGGGGACGTTTCCTGACGATCCCCACGGCGTGGGAGGGATCCGATGAAGCCCGCTGCCCTCGTCCTGGGAGGCTGCCTGCTCGGCGCGGGATTCCTTGTGTATCGAGGGACCCAGGCGGGCGCGTCGCCCCCAGTTCCGGCGGTGGCGACGCCTGCTGAGTCGCAGGCGAAGGAGACAGCCGCGCACACAAAACCGACAGCCACGCCCATGACCCCACCGGCCGGTCCCACCTCCACGCCCGTTCCCCTGAAGCTCAGCCTTGATGAGGTGCGGAGGCTCCCGCGGGCTGGCGCGGCCACGACGGCGCCGCCGGCCTCAACTGGAAACCCCGTTGGCACGCGGCCACGCACGGCGTCTGCCCCGCGTTCTCCGGCTGCCGAGCCGGCGGCGCCCGTCGTGCCTTCGACGGTCCCCGAGTCTGGGACGCCGCCTCCGGTTGCCACGGCCACGCCGACCCCGGCCCCGGCTCCCACGCCGCCGTCTATTGCCACCCCGCCGCCGCTGCCGCCGCTCCCTGAACGCGGCCCGCCTGTGCCTCTGCCCACCGAAAATCCATGAAATCCGGGTGCTACACTGGTGCCAACGCCACCGCAGGAGACGCCCGTGGACACGATGATGGAACTGGACGAAGAACTCGTGTGTGAAGCGCAGCGCCTCGGGGGATTCAAGACGAAACGGGAGGCCGCCGAGGCGGCGCTTCGCGAATTCATTCAGCGCCAGGAGCAGGTGGGCATCCTCGAGTTGGCTGGGACGATCGACTGGGATTCAGACTACGAGCGGGATGTGCTCAAAGTGCGGGGCGCGTGAAGGTCCTCGTGGATTCGTCGGCCTGGTCATTGAGGCTGAGGCGACGACAGTCCCTTGTCGAAGATCCGGTCGCCCGCGCGCTCGACGCTCTGGTTGGCCGCCACGAAGCGGCCATCATCGGACCGGTTAAGCAAGAGTTGCTCACGGGGATTCGAGACGCGTCGCAGTTCGCGCGGCTTCAACGTGCACTGGCGGCCTTCCCGGACGAGCCCTTGTTGACCATCGACTACGAAACGGCTGCCGATTTCGCCAATCGAGCTCGCCGTGTTGGCATTCAAGGGTCTAATGTGGATTTCTTGGTATGTGCCGTCGCGGCTCGGCTCGGCGTGTCTATTCTCGCGGCCGATCGCGACTTCGAACGGTTCGCCACGATGATGCCCATCCGCCTTTACCCGGCCGTCTGAGAATCCCGTCTCATTGCCCGGACCACCTCCAGGCTGTCAGTCGTTATCCCGTTGACACCCCAACTGACCAGTTCTCGCATCCGCTCGGTATCGTTGACCGGCCACGACATCACCGTGTGCAGGCGCTCGCGAAGCCGCGCCACGAGTGCCGGCGTGAGCAGTTTCTGATGGACCGAGACCGCGCTGCAGGCTCCGGATTCGATGAGCGGCAGGAGGCGTTCCACCTCCCCGGCCCTCCCGGCGGAGTGCACGACCACAGCGCCAGTTTCCCGGAACGGTTCGAGCATCGCCCAGTCGCGCGCGCACACGTAAAGGCGGTGCTCGTACGCGAGATACCCGGCGGCGTCCGCGACGGCCTGCGCGCCCGACCGATCGTGGCCTTTCAGGTCGAGCATCAGCCCGATGCCCGCGGGTACTTGCTCCAGCAGTTGAGCGATGAGGAGGCGAGGCGCCCACGCCGAAGCAAGCTTCCAGCGGTCCCAGAGCAGAGGCACGGGGCCCATCGTCTTTAGATGCCGCACTTCCAGGCGGCCCCGGTAGGGCCAGACGTCGGCCTCGGCGACGTCAGCGCCAGCCGCGAGCGCCGCGTGCAGAAGGGACCGCTCGTTTCCCGCCCGGTGGGCAATGCTCAGCACTCGTTCGCTCAACGGCTGACCTCTCGCGGGGCCGCGGGGCTCACCGTGTCCTTGCTTGTTGCTGGACGCGCGCGATTGAGCCACAGCACAACTCCGAGCGCTCCCAGCGCCAGCGCCCCACCCGCGACCGCATCCAGGATGAAGTGGTTCCCGCTGAGGACGACTGCCAGGAACATGAGCACGGGCAGTACCAGTCCGAAGATCCTTGCTGCGACGTTCGTGGCGCAGCGGAAGATCATCAAGCCAATCAGCAGATTCCAGCCGAAGTGCAAGCTGGGCATCGCGGCGTACTGGTTGACCAGGGCCGGTGGCTGGAGGTAGCGGTAGGCATTGGAATGGAGCGTCACGGTGTCCATCAACCCGATATCGATCAAGCGGGGCGGAGCGACCGGGTAGAGCGCGAAAACGATCAGGCCAATCGCGCCCGAAACCAGGAAGGCGTCCCGAGTCCGTGAATACATGACGGGGTGGTGGAGGTAGAGCCAGACGGCCGTCACGGCGATGACCGGCCAGTGGCCCCAGATGTAGACCCAGTTGACGGCATTCACCAGCCATTGCCGGTCGGCGATCAGCGACTGGAGGTCCGGCTCCCACCAGAGCCCCGTCCGCTTCTCCAGCTCAACAATGTCCCATGCGTGAGCGGTGGCGATGGCGACACCGCCCTCGGTCAAGCCCCGCACGCCGAAGTAAAGAAAGAAGGCGGAAACGACGATGATGATTTCCTGGCCGATCGAGTGCCAGCCAACGCGGTGCCGCTCCTGGTACACGAGCAGCGCCAGGATGGCTATCACCAGCAGCCAGCGCACCGTCGTGGAACTGGCAAGCATATTGAGTACAGATAGGTCCATAGCCGTTTGCATATGCTAACAGCGCGCAATCAGCCGGGCAGCGGTCTTTCGGGCCATTTTCGCGATATGTCTGCCCCAGCATATTGCGGCGACACGCCGATCCCGTACCATCCGTGCTCAACGGGGCGCGCATCACCCGCGCCCGGGAAGAGGTGTGTCTATGACGACGGCTGCAACCAGTGGCGCGGTAATGGAAAAGGGCTATACGGGCAAGATGCTCAGCGTGGACCTCACGAGCGGCGAGGTCACGGTCGAGCGCCCGCCCGAATCACTCTATCGCCAGTACCTCGGCGGGTACGGCATCGGCGCGCGCATGCTCTGGGACCGTGTCCCCGCCGGCGCTGCGCCGCTCGGCCCGGAAAACATGCTCGGCATGTTCGCCGGCCTGCTCACCGGGACGCCGCTCTTCGGCCAGCGCTGGCAGGTTGTCTGCAAGAGCCCGCTCACCGGCGGCTGGGGCGATGCCAACTGCGGCGGCGATTTCGGCGGTGTCCTCAAGCTAGCGGGCTGGGACGGCATCATGTTCTTCGGGAAAGCCACCACGCCGAAGTATCTCCTCATCGAAGGCGACAAGGTTGAACTCCGTGACGCCACCGACCAGTGGGGCACCGGTGCCATCGAGAACGAAACCTTCCTCAAGGCCCGCCATGGCAAGCGCGCCAGCGTCGCCAACATCGGCCAGGCCGGCGAATCTCTTTCGCTCATCAGCGGCGTCTGCAACGACCACGGCCGCCTTGCCGCGCGCTCGGGCGTTGGCGCCGTCATGGGTTCGAAAAACCTGAAGGCCGTTGTCGCCGTGGCCGAACGCAAGATCATCAGCCAGACCCCGGAGACCATTAAGCTCCTCCGCGAAAACCTGGATGACTTCGTGAAGCCCCTCAAGGACTTCTTCCACACCTTCGGCACCACCGGCATCACCACTGGCAGCGCCCTGAACGGGGACTCCCCGGTGAAGAACTGGGGCGGCGTGGGCCTTGTCGATTTCGCCGAGGGAGCCCAGGCCATCAACGGCATGAGCGTGATCAAGGGGCTGATGGAGAAGAGCTACGGCTGCTGGCATTGTCCCGTGGCTTGCGGCGCAGAATCCGTCGAATCCAAGAATGAGAAATACCCCTACCCGCATCACACGCACCGGCCCGAATACGAGGCCATGGGCGCCTTCGGGACGATGAACCTGATGGCGGACCCGGACGCGCTGATCTACGCCAACCATCTCTGCAACGAGTATGGCTTTGACGTCATCAGCGCCGGCGGCGCCATTTCCATGGCGATCGAATGCTACCAGCAGGGCATCATCACCAAGGAAGACACGGACGGCCTGGAACTCAACTGGCGCAGCGACGAAGCCGTCATCGGCTTCCTCAAGATGATGGCGACCCGCCAGAATATCGCGGGGGTCTTTGCCGACGGCGTGAAAGTCGCCGGCGAGAAGATTGGGCGCGGGGCAGACAAGTTCGCGATGCACATCGGCGGGCAGGAACTGCCGATGCACGACCCCAAGCTGCAGCCCGAGTACTACACCACCTACAAGCTGGACCCGACTCCCGGGCGCCACACCCAGTACGAAGGTAACAAGCGCCTGGGCAAGGTCCCGCCGGCCCCCAAGGACTTCAAGGACTATGCCAACCGCGGCGAGCACCACAAGGCCGCCAGCGAGTTCATGCACGTCGTCAACAGCGGCGGCATGTGCCAGTTCATCATGATGATGGCCAACACCGCCAAGATGCCCGAGTGGTTCAACGCCGTCACCGGCTGGGATATGGACATCGACGAGATGATGGTTGTGGGCGAGCGCATCGCGAACCTCCGCATGGCCTACGAAGTGCGCGAAGGCGGCAACCCCCGCGCCCGTGCTGTCCCCACCCGCGTCACTGGCGAGACGACGGAGGCGACGCACGCCGGCCCACTGCAGGGCGTCAAGCTCGATACGGAAACGCTCGAACTGGACTTCCTGAAAGCCTGCGATTGGGACGCCAAAACCACGAAGCCCTCCCGCGCCAAGCTGGAATCGGTTGGTCTCCCGGAGGTCGCGGCCGCGCTTCACCGCTAACCGGCCTCGCAACCCGCAACAAGAGAAGGGGCGACCGCCCGGCGGTCGCCCCTTTTCTTCGTTTCTTGGTCTTGCCCACGGCCGACCCCCGGTCCGCGCGTCCGCTCACCGGTGTGCGCCAGGGGGAGCGGCTCAGCGCCCACCCCGCAGGCGCGGGTCCAGCGTGTCCCTCAGCGCGTCGCCAAGCATGTTGAAGCTGAAGACGGTGATGGCAATGGCCATGCCGGGCCACAATGCCTGGATAGGTTCGACGTTGGCGAACTTGCGCGCCCGGTTGAGCATCTGGCCCCATGTTGGGTGGTTCGGGTCGTTGATGCCGACACCGAGGAAGGACAGCGCTGCCTCGGCCAGGATGACCCCGCCAAGACCGACCGTTGCGCTCACCATGATGGGGGCGAAGCAGTTAGGCAGCACGTGCCGCAACAACAGGCGCGGTGTCCCCACGCCGAGGGACCGGGCGGCTTCGATGTAGGCATTCTCCCGGACCCCGAGGACCGCGGAACGCACGATCCGGCTGCTGCTGGCCGACCCGATCAGCCCGAGGATGATGATCAACTGCTTCAGGCCGGCCCCGGTGATGACCACCAGCGACATCAACAGCACCAATGTTGGGAAGGCCATCACGCCATCAACAAAGCGCTGGATGATCGTGTCAACCCAGCCGCGATAGTAACCGGAGATGGTACCGATCGTGGTCGCGATAACGAGCGTGATGGAGGTTGCGCCGAATCCGACCGCCACCGACACCCGCGCCCCGTTCAGGATGCGGCTGAAAGTGTCGCGTCCCAGTTCGTCCGTGCCGAACCAGTTCGTCCCGTTGGGGCGCTGGAGCCGGTCGAAATCCGACGACGCCGGATCGTAGGGTGCTATCGAGGGACCGACGATCGCCAGGATGATAAGCACCACCACAACGACGAGACAGACCGCGCCAAGGGGTTGCCGGCGGGCGAACCTCCGCAACCCCCTCCACGCGCGCGAAGGACGGCTCGCCCCGGCCCGGCGTTCGGCTGCGAACAGTTGGTCGCCGGCGACGCTCATCGGTTCCCCCGTAATCTGGGATCGAGGAAGGTGTAGGACACATCGACGAAGAGGTTGATGAGGACGACGGCAAGGGCGAACACCACCGTCGCCCCCTGGACGGCGACGTAGTCACGGGCGATTACGGAGTTGACCATGTAGGTGCCGATCCCGGGGAGCCCGAAGAGCGTTTCGAAAATAACCGTGCCACCGACCAGGAATGCCATTGATAGCCCGAGGACGGTGACGACGGGGAGAAGCGCGTTTCGGAGCGCGTGACGGAGGATCACCTTCCGTTCGTGCAGCCCCTTCGCCCAGGCGGTGCGGATGTAGTCCTGGCGGAGGACTTCCAGCATCATCGCTCGGGACATGCGCATGAGTTGGGCTGAAGTTCCCAGCGAGAGGATGAGCGCAGGCATCCAGATGCGCTGGATCACGCCGAGCGGATCTTCGCCAATGCCCACCCAGCCGATGGGCGGGATCCAGCCCCACTGCTTGGCGAGGACGCCAAGCAACTGGGTGGCGATGTAGAAGCCGGGTATGGAAAGGCCGAGGATAGAGAACGAGCGAAGCACGAAATCAAGGGCCGTGCCTTGCCGGATCGCCGCGATTACGCCAATGGGGATGCCCGTGCAGACGGAAAACAGGAGGGCTGTGAACATCAACAGAAGCGTCGGTTCCAGGCGTTCGGCGATCTGCCCGCCGACTTTCGCCCGGTTGGGGAGCAGGGAGGTGCCGAAGTCTCCGCGGGCTAGATCCCCCATCCAGCGAACGTATTGCTCGACGAACGACCGGTTGAGACCGAGGCGCTCCCGAAGGTCAGCAGCCTGTTCCTCCGTCCGGGACTCACCGAGCAGCGTGAGGGTAACGTCGCCAGGGATGAGCCGGACGAGCGAAAACGCGATCAGCGTGACCACCCAGACTGTGATCAGCGAGAGCAGCGCTCGCCGGGCAACCATCTGCAGCACTCAGGTATCCAGCCACATGTCTTCGGCCTTGTGGTAATCGTCTGCCCAGTTGAAGAACGTGTAGTTGTGCACCGTCTTTCGCACCGCGATGGCGCCGCCGCGGGAGCCAATCCAGCCGGGGCCGGGATCCTTGATCAGCAGGCGCTGAATCTCGTAGACCATTTCTCGCCGCTTGTTCGTGTCGAACTCGACGCTCTGCGCCTGCAGTCGCTTGTCCATTTCCGCGTCCGAATAATCGGTGTAGTTCCGGCTGCCGCCCGTCTGGTGATACAGATTCAACTGAAGGTCCGGATCGATCCCGGACTGCTTCACGCTGGTGGCGATGTTGTAGTCCCGTTCGCTCTCAAACTTGATCAGGGGCCCGAAGTCCGTGCCCACGTCATCGACCTTGAATTCGAAGCCGATCTTCTTCAACGCGGAGACAGTCAGGTCGTTGACTTCGTTGACCTGGGCTCGGGAGACCGTCCGGATCGTGTCGGAGTAGCCGTTCCCGAGGCCCGCTGACACCAGTAGGGCTCTAGCGTCCTTCAGGTCGGCTTCGCGATCTTTGCGATACCCGGGCAGGGTCTCGAGTTCCTTTTCCGGCAGGGCCCAGAACGTGGCGGCCGGCGTGACCGGACCGCCAATGGCCCCGAGTCCGCCGAAAACGGTTTCGTACACTCGCCGCCGCTCGAGCGCCAGGAAGATAGCTTTGCGCACCCGCGGATCGGTGTACGGCGCTTTCTTGTGGTTGAGTTGGACCACGTCGCGGGAGTTCCCCACGAAGGTGATCACCTGGAAGTTCTTGTCCGCCTTGAACGCGGCAAGTTCCTCCGGAGTGATCTGTCCGGCATCAGTCTGGCCACTGCGGAGTGCGTTCACCACCGGCGCGCCCTCCGCGTTGATGTCGGTGTAGTCAATCCCGTCGATCCAGGCCGTGTTGGGCTTCCAGTAGCCATCCGCTCGGCGGCGGAGCTTGAAACCCTTGCCAACGCTGTACTCGGTGAGTTCGTACGGCCCGGTACCGACGACGTGTTCGGCTTTCGTGATGGCATTCGGCACGCCGAAGTACTCCTTCGGCACCACGGAGTCGTACTGATCCGCCATCGCCGCGAGGAGACCCGCCGAGGGCCGCTTCAACTTGAAGACAGCCGTGAGCGAGTCCGTTGCCGTGATCGAATCGACCACGTCGTAGTTGGCCCTGCGGGGGGAAGCGGTGGCAGGGTCCTTGATCCGCATGAACGTTTTGACGATGTCCTCGGCATCGAGCTTGCGGCCGTTGACCGGTGCCCGCTTCTGCCAGACGACATCGGGCCGGAGCTTGAAGATCAAGGTCATGCCGCCGTCGGTAACCTCGGGCAGCGCAGCTGCCAGATCGCCTTCGAACGTCCCGTCGGGCTTGTAACGCACGAGGAAGTTGGAGATGTAGTGGTACATCTGGTTGCCCACCACGGAGTGAACGTCGATGTTCGCCTGGAGAGGGCCGCCCGCGAGGCGAAGGATCCCGCCCCTCTTGGGCTGGGCGGTTTCCGTTGGCCGGGGCGTTGAGTTCGGCAGCGGCGTGGGTGAGCCGCCCCCGTCCCCGCCGCCGTCGTCGTCTCCGCAGCCGACGAGTCCGAGGGCGGCGAGTCCCACACCTGCCGTTGCTGTCCCGCCCAGTATCCGCCGCCGGCTTGTTCGAGTTGTCGACCAGTAGTTCGCGCGCATTCAAACGATCCCTTCCAGGCTGGAGAAGTAGTCTGTGGACGGGCGGCTTACGAGGTGAGCGGTCTGTTTATAGAAGTATCAGCGTCGCCTTGTCAAACGGAGTGGCCAGACACCCTATACGATTCGGAATACCGGGTGGTTTGGAGCGATCCGCTCCAGTTCAGAATCCGGTACGTTGGCTCCGGGCAGGCCGAAGAACTGCTTCGATTCCCAGGCCCACTCCTTCAGATAAGCGCGGAGCACTGGCACTTTGGCACCATCTGGAATCTCCTCGACGCGGATTGTCTCCGTCCTGCGTCCGAGCGTGAGGCGGCCCTCGCCGGAGATCCGGATGTTGCGCACCCAGTGCGTTTCGCCCCGCGGTGCGACCAGGTACCGGTCCCCGTTGAAGATGAGCGGGTTGACCGGGGTCGAGCGCCACTCACCCGACTTGCGTCCGCGGACGGCGAGTGATCGCGACCCTTTCATGCTCAGTCCAAGCTTCGCGGCGAAGCCGACGAGCGGGTTGAAGATCATGCGGGTGAAGGCGTCCGGTTTCTTGTACATCGGCGTGGCAGGACCTTCCGCTGTGCGCTTCGTGGCAGTCACTTCCGGTTCGCGTTGAACCAGTCGACGGTGGTGGCAATGGCTTCGGCAAGGGTCGTGGCCTCCTGACCGAAGGTGGTGGTGAAGCGGGAGTTGTCTACGATAAACGGCTCTTCGAATTCGTACAGCATCTCATCCAACTCCCTCACGGCCGGCGAGAACAATCCGGCGAGCTTGAGCATCGGCTTCGATACTCTCTGCATCTTGAGCGGTTTTCCCGCCGCTTCAAAGGCGATCTTCACGAACTCGCGGGTGGAAATGGCAGGTGCACTGGGCAGATGCCAGGCGGAGCCGAGGGCGCGGTCGTCGGTGCCCAACGTTACGAGCCCGCGCGCGATGTCTGGCACGTAGGTGTACGTGTGTGGCGCGTCAGGGTCGCCGAGGACCTGCACCTTCTTGCCCCTGACGGCGACCCCGAACACGCGCTCGCCAACGGCCGATTCTCGCGCCCGGGGCCCGAAGAAGTCCGAGGCGCGCCCGATGGCGACCCGGGCCCGGCCGCTCCTATGGGCGTCGAGCAGGCTCTGAGCCATTTCCGCCCGGCAGCGCCCTTTCCGCGTGGTGGCCAGGTAAGGCAGGTCTTCGGTCAGCGGTTTACCGCCGGTTGGCCCGTACATATAGACGTTCTCCATCACTACCAGCTTCGCGCCGCTCTGCTCAGCCGCGGCAAGGACTCCTGCCTGGAGCGGCGGGAACTGTTCCGGCCATTTCGCGTAGGGGGCGTTCAGGCAGTTGTAGATGACGGCCGCGTCACCGCACACGCTGGCCGTGAACGCCCCATCGGTCGCGTCTCCTGGCGCGAGTTCGACGCCGTCGGGGAGGGCTGCGCGGCCGGAGCGGTTGACGGCGCGCACCCGTTCGCCCTGGCCGGCGAGTTCGTCAATGACTGCGAGCCCCACGGGGCCGGTGCCGAAGACGACGTTCATGGTATGGGAAGTCATGGAGCAGGTGTCCCCTGATGAGTTGCCTAACATCGTAAGCTTTACACTCCATCCCGTCAAGTCTTACACTGTTAGGGTAATGCCACACCCGGCCCGTATCGAACCCGCGGCAATCATCGCGACCGCCCTTCGGCTGCTTGAGTCTCACGGCCTCGGAGGTCTCACGATGCGCGCCCTTGCCCGCGAACTCGGAGTCAGCGCCCCTTCGCTCTACTTCCACGTTGAAAGCCGCGACGACCTGGTCCGTCAGTTGACGGCCGATGGCCTTGCGCGCTTCGGGGAGTCGCAGCGCCAGGCGAGCCAGGGTGGGACCCTTCGGGAACGAATTCAGCGCGTGGCGGAAGCATACATCGCCTTCGCCGAGGCGGAGCCGCAACTCTTCTCGCTCATCTTCGGCCCCTGCACCGGCGACATGGAAGTGCCGGTCGAAATTGGCGAAGGGGCCGCGATGCCTGTGCTCGAACTTGCGGGCGAAGTTGTCGGACAGGAGCGAGCACTCTCCTTCGCCGAAGCGCTCTGGTCGCTGGTCCACGGCTACACCGTGCTTCGCCTGGCAGCGCAGTTCCGGATGAATCCCGCGCATGAGGAGGGGTTCTGGTATTCCCTCGCCCTCCTTCTTGAGGGAGCGGAAGTTGCCACGCCCGCGGTTTCCCCATAACGTCCGCTCTATGCCGTTTGCACCTTCGGGCGATGTCCGTCTCTACTATGAAGAAGCTGGCTCTGGTCAGCCGCTGCTCCTCATTAGTGGCCAGGGTGGCGACCACACCACCTGGGACACCATCCGCGGCGATTTCGCGGCACACCACCGGGCCATCACTTTCGACCACCGGGGAACCGGGCAGAGCGACAAGCCCCGCGAGCCGGCCTACACCGTCCAGGGCTTCGCCCGCGATGCCGTGGCGATCCTCGACCACCTCGGCATCGAACGGGCCCACGCCTACGGCATTTCGATGGGTGGCCGGATCTGCCAGTGGTTGGGCATTGAACACCCAGCGCGCATCGGGGCGCTGGTCTTGGGGTGCACGACGCCCGGGAACAACCACGGCGTCCGCCGCCCACCCGAGGTGGATGCGCGAATGGCGGACCGGCCGACGGACCTGGATGAGTTGATCGCGTTCATGGCGGAGCAGATGGTTTCGCCCGCCTACATCGCTGTGCATCCCGAGTACGTGGACACCTGGCGGCGGCGCGCCGCGAACCCAATCCCCACCTACGCCCAGAAGCTGCACTACATGGCCAGTGAGGGTCACGACTCGTGGGACCGTCTTCCGGAGATCACCGCGCCCACCCTCGTCATCCATGGCACCGATGACTTCATCAACCCGAGCGCGAATGCTGCCCTGCTGGCCGAGCGAATTCCGGGTGCCGAGCTCTACATGGTTAACGGGGGCCGGCACGGCTACTTCATCGAGTTCCGCGAGGAGTGCACGCCGGTAGTGCTGGACTTCCTCGCGCGCCACCCCATCTGATGACCGCCGTCCGCCTCGCCGAGCCTGCCGATGCCCCCGCGCTCGCCCGCTTGCGGTTTGAGTTCCGGGCCTCGCTCAATGAAGCGGTCGAGACGGAGGAGGCGTTCCTCGCCCGCGCGGTGCGCTGGATGGCCGGGCGGCTGGCGGCTGGGACGAACTGGCGCTGTTGGGTCGCGGAGGATGGCGGGACGATCGTTGGCCACCTGTGGCTGCAATTGATTGAGAAGATTCCGAACCCGGCGGCTGAGCTCGAGTGGCACGGTTACATAACGAACGTCTTCGTCCACCCAAACGCCCGTGGCGCAGGGGCTGGCTCCGCGCTTGTTGAAGCAGCGCTCGTATTCTGCCGCGAAAAGGGTGTGGACTCGGTCATCCTCTGGCCGACAGCCCGAAGCCGGACGCTTTACGCCCGCCACGGCTTCGCCGTCCGGGACGACATCATGGAGGCGATCCTGGACGACGGACGGCACGTGTAGCGCCCGGGGACATTGCCGCTGCGTCGCCCGCCCCTAAGACTGTCCCCGTGACCGTTGAACTCGTCGCCCCTGGCGCTCGCGCCGTCATCTTGCCCGAGCACGGCGGGCGCCTCCATCAGCTGTTTGTCGAAGTGGATGGCGTCGAAGCGCCTCTGCTGGCATCCCCGGCGAATCCGGCCTCGTACCTCGTAGATCCCATGCGCGGTGGTTCGTTTCCCATGGCTCCCTGGCCGAACCGGGTAAAGGACAGCGTTTTCACGTTCGGCGGCGTGCGCGTTGAGCTGCCGCCTGATGGCCAGCCTCACGCCCTCCACGGCCGCGTGCATAACGTCCCGTGGACTGTCACCCTGCAAACCGGTGTGGCTGTCGAGATGACGTGTGATTTCGACCAGGGCTGGCCCTGGGCCGGGCAGGCGTGGCAGCGGTTTGAGCTCACGCCGCAGTCCCTGGTGATGAAGCTGAAAGTGCGCAGCGAAACGACACCCTTCCCGGCGGGTTGCGGCTGGCACCCATGGTTCCGCCGGTCAGTCGCCGGGTCGGAGGATGCGGCTGTCACGCTGACCGCGGGCTTCCGGTACGTGCTCGATGGGGGCATCCCCACGGGCGAACGGGTCGCGCCGGACGGCGATTGCGACCTCTCCCGCGGTGCACCGCTTGGTGGCCGGCGCCTGGACGACTGTTACGGCCGCGTCTCTGGCCCCACGCTAATTGATTGGGGCCGCCTGGCGCTGCGGGTGAGCAACGAATGTTCGAACCCGCACGTCCAGGTGTACACCGAGCCCGGTGCCTTCTGCATCGAGGCCCAGACGTGTGCCACGGATACCTTCAACCTCCACGAAGCGGAGATAACCGGCACGGGGTTTGCCATCGCCAGTCCCGGCCGGCCGGTGGCGATCACGAGCCGCTGGACGTGGTACAGACGAGTTCTGGGTTCTGAGTTCTGAGTTCTGCCGGTACCGCGCGGGTGCATCAGACGACTCTCAGCCCCGCGATGCCTTCTTCCGGCTCGGGGTAGCGCAGGTCCAGCTTTTCCAGGCGTTCGACCAGGGCTCGCGCCACGACGACGTTCCGGTACCAGTTCTTGTTTGCCGGGACCACGTGCCAGGGAGCCACGTCCGAGTTGCAGCGGTCGACCATGTCTTCGAACGCTGACTGGTAGTCATCCCAGAGCTTCCGGTCGTCCAGGTCGCCGTGGCGGAACTTCCACTGCTTCTTCGGATCGTCCACGCGCTCCTGCAGCCGCTGGCGCTGCTCGTCCTTCGAGATGTGGAGGAAGAACTTCATGATCACCGTGTCCTGGCCAGACAGGTACTGCTCGAACGTGTTGATCTGTTCGTAGCGAGTCCTCCAGACGTCCTTCGGGACCAGGTTCTTCACCCGCTCAACGAGCACGGATTCGTAGTGGGAACGGTTGAAGATGACCACCTTCCCGCGCTCGGGGGTCTCCCTGTGATACCGCCAGAGGTAGTCGTGGGCGCGTTCAGGCTCCGTGGGGACGCCGAAGCTGACCACCGAGCAGCCCAGCGGCCCGACTTCCTGGAAGACGCTGTTGATCGTCCCGTCCTTCCCGCCCGTATCGATCGCCTGGAGGATGACGAGGAGCGCATAACGGCGGTCCGCGAAGAGCCTGTTCTGGAGGTCATTGAGCCGGATCCGCAGGGAGACTATCTCTGCCTCGGCGACCTCCCTGGTCAGGTCGCCCGTGTAGCCGGGTTGGTAGTCACGAATCTGGAACTTCTTGCCAGACGGCGGGACGAGGGGTTGACTCACAGCTCTCCGCGCTCCCGCATTTCGGCCCGCCGTTTCTGTTGCTCCGCGGGCAGCGCGTCTTCGAAGTGATCCTTCCAGTCGGGGTCCGGGGTGCGGCACTCCGCCTTCGGCACGTACCCCGAGCGCTCAACGAGCTGCATCTTGTGGATGTACCGCGGGCAGTTTGGGAAGACTTCCTCGGCCCGCACCCGGACGACGAACATCGCCTCCGGCCACTCCCCTTTCAACGGGTCGTCGAAGTCGATGCTCGCGCTGCCGTTCAGGCGCATCCGCCACTGGTTCTCGAAGTCGATGAAGAGCACGCCCACCTTCGGGTTGGTGAGGATGTTGCCGGCGCTCATGAACATGCCGTTGCCGTCGTAGTTGGGGAAGGCGACCGTGTGCTCGTCCAGCACCTTCACGAAGCCAGGCTCGCCGCCTTTGTAGGAGCAGTCCACGCCCCCATCCGCGCTTACGGAGGCGAGGAAGAACATGTCCCGGGCTTCGATGAAGGCACGGTCGCTCTCACTGATGGACTCGTGGATTACGCGCTTCTGCATCGCACCGGCGAGCCGTTCGCTGTCGAAGCGCTTCTGCAGTTCGCGCTCGCCTTCGTGGTAGGTGTACGGCATGACGTGGCCCCCATTTGCTCCCCTTGCGGGAGCCTCTTACTGTTCGCCAATACTACACCCGCAAGGAAGCCCTTCGAATGCCAAGCCGACGCTCGTCCATCGCCCTCACCGCTGAAGAGCAGGAGGCGTTCCTGCGCGACAGTTGGACCCTCCAGGTCGCCTCCATCGGCCCGAAGGGCTATCCGCACCTCGTCGCCATGTGGTACGTCGTGATCGACGGCCTCGTCCACTTCACCACGTTTGGCAAGAGCCAGAAGATCCTGAACCTGCGCCGCGACCCGAAGATCACCGTCATGCTCGAATCCGGGAAGGCCTACAACGAACTGAAGGGACTCGTCATCGAAGGTCAGGGTGAGCTGCTTGAAGACCCTGGCTTCACGGCGAAGGTGATGGCGCTCGTGGGCCAGAAGTACAACGGCATCCCCATCCCCACGGACACGCCCGAAGCCGCGCTCAAGGTGGCGACCAAGCGCGTCGTCGTCCGCGTCAAGCCGGACGACATCTACAGCTGGGACCACGCGAAGCTGGGCGGGCGGTATTAGCGGACGTTGTAATCCGTCGGGTCATGAACCGAACCGTAGTCAGCCGCGTCCAAGTAATGGCACCAGGTTGGTGCCGGGTTTGATGCGCGCAACGCCCGGTTGGCTCCGTGGGATGTCCATGCCGCGCTCTCTGCGCGCGGGGCTCCGTGGAAGCGGGCAGCCACGAATTCCAGCGCGGGACGCAAGTCGGTGTCTGTCGAGAAGATCACCCCTACGTCGTACCGCCCGTCAACGGCCCAGGCGACGTAGTCAATGGCCAGTTGCACGTCGATGCCCTTCTCTCGAGGCGGTTCCGCAGGCCAGGCGGGAGGGTAGCGCAGCGCCCGAGGGATGACGACCGCACCGGCTCGCTCCCAAACTGCGCACTGGCGCATGTGCGCGGCGTAGGCCTTCGGCTGTTTCGTTGAGTTCGGTCGCCCCGTGTAGATCCTGACTTCGCTGAGCACCCGAGCCCCTCCCGGCGGTGGCCGACTACAGATCAGGCTACCGACCGAGACCGGGTCAACTTGGCCGTCGGTATGCCTTCTGCCCACAGCTGGGGCGAAGCAGTCGCGGGCGCCGCGGTACGTATTCTGTGAGTCGATGAAGACAACGACGCGATCTGGCATGGCGCTCGACAATAAATAACCCCGCCAGTTCACCGCCACAGACGCGGCGATGGACGGCGGGGAGCATTTGCCCAAGGGGCATCCCTAGGGTAACGGCAAGAACCACTGTCGTGTCAAGGGTTTCGGGTCTCAACTCGGGGCCCGGGGCTGCGGACGTAGCGGAGGGCGACTTCCGTGGCGGCGGGTCATCACTACCCCCGCAGTTCCCCCCCGCAACTCCGCCGTCAACTCCTCCACCGCTTCCGGCCGCCCGTGGAAGGCGGCTGGGGTGGTTTGCAGCATCTCGGCCTGCCAGGAGCCGGCTTGCTTCGTCGCTATCAGCGTCTGGATCGAATTCAGCGCCGCGTTGATGTCCGTGTGGCCCGCGGGGACCATGCCAACCACAGCGCGCAGCATTGCCGCGCCGGTCGCGAGGGCTCGCACTTCCCGGATCTTGCTCACATACGCCGGCGTAGGGTGGTCGGCGAAGATTGGCGCGAGGTGGCCGGCGATTTCACGCAGGCCGTCAACCTGGCTGCCGTCAAAACCGACGATGCTGCCACGATCGCTGAAACAGGCGGCGAAGTCCTTCGCTGACCGGCAGTCCCAGGCGTCGAGGATGGCGTGGTAGAGGGCGATGACCTGGGCTTCGTCTTCGGGATGCATAGCATTCCCCGGTTCCTGTAGTCGTACGTACTCTACCGCCCGAGGAGCCGTGTGTGCGCCCAGTGGGTGATGGCGATCGCCAGGGCGTCCGCCGCGTCCGCCGGGGTAGGGGTCACCTTCAGCGCCAGTTGCAGCCGCACCATCTCCGCGACCTGCGATTTCTCTCCCCGGCCGTAGCCGGCAACGGTTTGCTTCACCAGCGTGGGAGCGTACTCCATGACTTCAAGCCCGGCGTCGGCGAGCCCGAGGATGGCGGCCGCGCGCGCTTCGCCCAGCGCCATCGCGCTGCGCGCGTTTGAGCCGACGAAGGTGGCTTCAATCGCGCCCGAGTTCACTTCCCAGGACTTGGCGGCCTCGCGAATCGCGTCGCGGATGGCGGTCAGCCGCGCCGCCTTCGTCGAACTCGGCTTCGTGCGCACAACACCGTGGTGGAGGTGGATGCAGATGTCCGGGCCCGTTTCGATGACACCGTAGCCGGTGACCGTCAGTCCAGGGTCAATCCCAAGGATGCGCATGAC
The DNA here is from genome assembly GCA_013822275.1 of Anaerolinea sp. Taxonomy (GTDB): domain Bacteria; phylum Chloroflexota; class Dehalococcoidia; order Tepidiformales; family Tepidiformaceae; genus PNKC01. Next base: position 34,129 of record PNKC01000009.1, read on the forward strand.
GGCATGCTACGTCCTCGCCTCCACACCACAAAACGGCGGTGTCACTTTGACTAACTACAAAGATGGGATGAGAAGGCCGGTCGCCCGCGCAGTCACGATAATGTGCTGCAATACAGCGCAAGCAGCGCAGAAAGGGAATGACCGGCCATGACGAAGACTAGCACAGCGACGAGGCAGGGAAACGACGGAGGGATGACGGTGGGGGTGGATGTCTCGGACGGTTTCAGCAGCATTTGCATCCTGGACAGGGAAGGGGAGGTCCTCGAAGAGGGCCGCGTGCGGACGACGAGCGAGGGGATGGGACAGCGCTTCGGGGCGATGGCGCCGTGCCGGGTGGTGATCGAAGCGGGGACGCACTCTCCCTGGCTGAGCCGGCTGCTCTCCGGGCTCGGGCACGAGGTGGTGGTGGCGAACGCCCGGAAGGTCCGCCTGATTGGCGAGAGCACGCAGAAGACAGACCGCGCCGATGCCGAGACCCTGGCCCGCCTGGGGCGGCTCGACCCGAAGCTCTTGAGCCCGGTGGCCCACCGTCCCGTCGAGATGCAGGTGGACCTTGCCGTCATCCGCAGCCGCGCCGCCCTCGTCGCGGCGCGGTCGCTGCTGGTGAACCAGGTGCGAGGGACGGTGAAGGCGATGGGCGGACGCTTGCCAAGCTGTTCGACCCGTTCGTTTCACCACAAGGTCCTCGGGGCGATCCCGGAGCCGCTGCTGATTGCCGTCACCCCCGTCCTGGCGGTGATCGAGCAGCTCAGCAAGGAGATCGACGGAGTCGATGCCCGGATCGGGGCGCTGATCAAGGAGTCCTATCCCGAGGCCCGCCTCCTGATGCAGGTCGATGGCGTGGGCCCGCTGATCTCCCTCACTTACGTGCTCACCCTCTTCGACCCGCACCGCTTCCAGAGGAGCCGCCAGGTGGGGCCGTTCCTGGGGATGACGCCGCGACAGCGGGCCTCGGGAGAGCGCTCGCCCCGGCTCGGGATCTCCAAGACCGGGAACGGCTATCTCCGTCAACTTTTGGTCAACGGGGCACACTACATCCTTGGCCCCTTCGGCAAGGACTGTGACCTGCGCCGTTTTGGCCTTGCCCACGCCGGCACCACCGGGAACACCAAGAAACGCGCAATCGTCGCCGTCGCGTGAAAGCTCGCTATCCTCCTCCACCACCTCTGGGCGACTGGCGAAACCTATCGCCCGTCGCGCCTGGCCGAGGTCGTCGCCTAACGCTAGATTTTCTTTGAAAGGGAGCCGTCCTATTCCTTGATGTCGTGTCCCGGGTGACTGCGTTTGGTGTCTTGAGACTTCTGAGTCCGCCACAAAGATTGCAGCGCCCACCTGTCGGAGGACCCCAGCGTGCACCGAGGCGATGCTTCAACAGAGTGCGAATGGAAGCAGGACATCCGATCTGACCAACATCATCGCCGACCAGCCGCCACGGCGGCACATTGACTCACACCGGCCTTCTCATGGAAGACACCAAGTTCTTCTCAACCACCGAGGCACCGAGGCCGGTGGAGAGCTTGAGACCGCTTGAACAAGCTCTGTGGAGGCGGCAATCGGCAATCGGCAATCGTGAATCGCGAATCGCCTCAGCCTTCGTAGCTCTCCATCGCCTCATCCGTGAAGTTGGCGTTGGAGTAGACGCGCTGGACGTCTTCCAGGTCTTCCAGCGCCTCGATCAGCTTCATCGTCTGGTGGGCGGTCTTGGTGTCCAGGTCCACCGTCACTTTCGGCACCATGGCGAAGTCGGCGTTTTCGATTTCGACGCCGCTCGATTCGAGCGCCTTGCGCACCGGCTCCAGGTTCGCTGGCTCGGTCTGGACTTCGAGCGAATCGCTATCGACCTGGACATCGTCGGCGCCGGCGTCGATCGCCGTGAGGGCGATCTCGTCGCTGTCCTTCCCGTTGACGGGGACCGTGATCAGTCCTTTCGCTTCGAACTGCCAGCCGACGGAGCCGGTCTCCCCGAGGTTACCGCCGGAGCGGCTGAAGCGGTGGCGGACTTCGGCGACCGTGCGGTTCCGGTTGTCGGTAAGCGCCTGGACGATGATGGCCGTGCCGCCGGGCCCGTAGCCTTCGTACTGGATTTCGTCGAGTTGCTCGCCGTCCGCCCCGGCGCCGCTGCCCTTGGCAATGGCGCGCTCGATGTTGTCGTTGGGCATGTTCTGGGCCTTGGCGCGCTGGACGGCAAGGCGGAGCTTGAAGTTCATCGACTGGTCGCCGCCGCCCTGCTTGGCGGCGATGATGATCTCTCTTGACAGCTTGGTGAAGATCGCGCCTCGCCGGGAATCGGCGATGCCCTTCTGGCGCTTAATCGTGGACCACTTTGAATGTCCGGACATTCCGAACCTCGTCTCGTTGGAGAATGGTGTACCCAAGAGTGTATTCGCGAGGGCGACTAACGCGGTAGGGCGAGTGGCACGGAACACTGCCCCCACGCGCCCCCGCGGTAGGCCTATGATGGCGCCAATCTGACAGGGAGACGCACGGATGCTACGCCAGGAAAACTACGACACGATCCAGATTCAGAAGGAGGGCTCGGTCGCCGTCCTCACGCTCAACCGCCCGGAGCGGCTGAACGCCGTCAATGGTGCGATGCACTCCGAACTGATGAGCCTCTTCCTGGATGTCCAGGCTGACACCGATGTCCGCGCCGCGGTGCTCACCGGGGCGGGCCGCGCGTTCTGCGCGGGTGGCGATTTCGGCGGCGGCTCGAACATGCGCTCCAAGAGCGGCCTGCCGATGATGCAGGAGGCCCGCCGCATCGTGGACAATCTGCTTGACTGCGAGAAGCCCATCGTCGCCGCCGTCAATGGCGCCGCCGCTGGCCTGGGCGCCACGGTTGCACTGATGTGCGACGTGGTCATCGCCGCAGAGAACGCCCGCATCGGCGACCCGCACGTGAAGATGGGCATCACCGCAGGCGACGGCGGCGCTGTCATCTGGCCGCTCCTGGTTGGCGTCAACCGGGCGAAGTACATGCTCATGACCGGTGACCTTGTTACCGCCAAAGAAGCGATGGAGATGGGCCTTGTGAACCGGGTGGTGCCCGAGGGGCAGGCTCTCACGGAGGCGCTTGCGCTCGCACAGCGGCTTGCGAACGGCGCACCCTACGCGGTGCAGTCCTCCAAGACGTCGGTCAACAAGTTTGTCAAGATGGTCTCGAATCTCGTCCTGCCCGTGTCCCTCGCACTCGAAGAGGTCTCCATGACCAAGCAGGACCACCGCGAGGCCGTGAAGGCGTTCCAGGAGAAGCGGGACCCCAAGTTCACCGGAGAGTGAGATCAGCGCGTTGCCGACGCGTGAATGGTGGGCGAATACCCCGCCCGGAGGGCGGCAACCGTCGTCGGCGGCGTCAGTACGGTCACGGCGGAACTGGCGGGCGGCGAAACCGGGGCGCCGTAGCCTTCGAAGCTCCACGGCAGCAGCTTCGTCTCGAGTTTCAGGAAGGCCCGGGATGAATGGGCTGGTAGCGCGACCATCGCTCCGTCCGGCAAGTCGCTCAGCACCGCGAGGGTTGTCCGCTTGGCTTTCGTCCGTGTATCGACGCGCTCGTCGTGCAGGCGGCGGTCGACCGTGTCGACGCGGAGCTTGTCACCCTCGGCGACGAGGCCGGGGATGCCGGCCAGCAGCGCCTCAAAGAAGCGCTTCGCATCCGCGCGGCGACATTCGAAGCAGGGGCGGTGCCCGGCCGCCAGGGCGGTCGCCTCGTCGAGGAAGAACAGTTCCGTGTAGAGGCCGGGCTGCATCAACGGCTCCCGGTGCCGGCCTTTGAACTGGAGCACGCAGACGATCCACTGGCGGCTCGCCCAGCGCGCTCGCGTGAGCTGCTGGTTATTGTCATGAAAACAGCCCCCACGGTTGCCGTAGAACGTCCCTCGCGCGGGGGTTGCGACGATCTGGCCGAACGGGTCCACGCGGTTCTGAAGCGTCATCAGATCGCCCTCACGCCATCAACGATGAGCCCCGCCGCCACCGCGACTAGGAGTGCCCCGGTCACGCGCGTGACCGCGTCCAGCGCCGGCAGCAGTCGCTTGGATCCGGCCGTTATCAAACCCACGCCCAGCACCAGCGGAATCACCAGCGCCACGACGACCTTGCTGGCGCCATCGTCGGCGCCGTAGGTTATTGCCGCTGCCAGCCCGGCCGGGGTCACGAGCAGCGGGATGGCGACCGGGAAGACTGCCGCATCGAATCCGCTGTCGCTGCCAACCGGCTCGGGCGCGCCCCGCCAGATGGCAAATGCGCCGGCCGTGGCCATGACGACGCCCGCTGCGACCCGGAACGACTCGGGTTCGATGTCCAGGGCGTCTAGGAACGAGTCCGCGCCGGCGGCGGTTGCAGCGTACAAGGCGAGTGCGATTGCGCCCCCGGCAATGGCGAGTTGCCAGGCGGGCGGGGCTGCCGTGGTGCGGGCCCTGGTGGCCATGGCCAGTGCCGCCGATGCGGGGTTGAGTGCCGCGAAGAAGAAGATCAGGAGCTGCCAGTACGTGTTCACTTCGGTTCCTTTGTGCGGCTTGCGATGATTTCCGTGCTTCGAAGCAGTGCCGAGAGGGCGTGCTGCTGGTCGTCCATGCGCGTGATTCCCTCCGTGAACCAGCCGCCAAGGAGCGGCTCAGTGGTGCTGGCGGTCTTCACCTGGCGGTCCGCGAGCATTCCAGCGGTGCAGACCGCGCGCTCGCCAACCTTGTCGCGGATATCCGCGAGGCGCGGGTCATCGCCGGCCAGCCGCCAGAGCGAATCGAGCGCCTCGCCCCAGGTGCCCATGCCGGCGGCTCGCGCCTGGCGGCCGTGGATGGCGTCCGAGAACCAGTCCTGGCGGCGCTGCGATTCCACCCGCACGAGAAAGCCGAAACGATCAGCGAGGCTGCGCGTGTAGGCGACGTTCGCCTCGTTCAGGTGCGGGCCCTCGCCAGGCCAGGCAGCCATCTCCGCCAGGCCATAGGCCGCCCACTGGTCTGCCCACGGCGGGAACTTCTGCTCCTCCACGCTGTCACGGCAGCATGACAGGTAGTCCGCCACTTTGCGTACCGGCACATCCCAGCCTTCGTCGGGGAAGATGCGGTGCATCATCGCCAGCGCCCAGAACGCTTCGCCGGTGGCGTATTTCGAACGCTGATCCGGTTGTGGCGCCCGTGTGGCCGGGAGCCAGCGGAGGAGGAAGCTGCCGTCGTCCTGCTGCATCACGAGGATGAAGCGGGCGACTTCGCGCATGAGCCCGTCATACTGCGGGTCGTCTGTGGCGAGGCGGCGTTGTGCCAGTGCAGCCAGCATGAGGGCGCTGCCTCCGAGTTCGATCCCACCGCTGCGCGGGTCCTGGAGCGCTGCCCAGCCGTCGTATCTCGCGAGGTTGTCCCGCATCCATGCCAGCCCCCGGTCGGCGGCGGGCAGCACGCTCTCGTCCACGCTGGCCAGTTGGTAGAGCGACATCGTCACGCCGGCGTGGCGGACGACGTTGTAGTCCGGAGACTCCGTTCCGGTGTCGCGGTTGTATTCGTAGAGGTAGCTGCCGTCTGGCTTCTGGGCCCGTTCGATCCAGGCGGCCGCTTCGCGGGCGGAGCTCAGCGCCCCCTCCGGGGTCACGGGCGGGCAGAACTGGGCGGGCACGAGGACGGCGCGCAATGTTACGGCGCCGATCGCCCAGATGCCCAGTACCCCGGCCAGTCCGCGCAGCAGCATCGGCTAGATGATCCCGGCGGCGCTGTACTGGGCGATGTCCTCCGCGCTCAGGCCAAGGAGCCCGCGGTAGACCTCGTCGTTGTGTTCGCCGAGCAGCGGCGCCCGCCCGTACACCCGCCCGGGCGTCTCCGTCAGCCGGGGAGCGATGCCCGGCTGCAGAAGCGGCCCGAAGTCAGCGCTATCAACCGTGAGCACCTGTTCGCGGGCGGCGTAGTGGGGGTCCTTCACGATGTCGCTGGTTGCGTAGACCTTGCTCGCTGGGACGCCGAACTCGTTAAGGATGGCCATGCACTCCTTCAGCGTGTGCTTTCCCACCCACTCATCGAGGGTGTGGTGGATCGCCTCGTGGTTGGCGTGCAGGTTCTTGCGCGGGGTGAAAAGTTCGCTCTTTGGCAGGTCAGGCTGGCCGATCGCCTCGCAGAGCCGTTCGAACACCCGCTGGGTGGTCGCGTTGATGATCAGGAACTGGCCGTCCGACGTCTCGAACTGTTCCGCGGGCACCACGCCGGGGAAGTAGTTTGCGGTCCGTTCGCGGTTGAGCCCTGTCATACCGTAGCCGGCGGCATGCGAGCCGCTCATCCGCCAGACCGACTCGTAGAGCGCGACATCCACGTCCTGGCCACGGCCGGTGTGTTGCCGGGCCTGGAGCGCCGCCAGCGCCCCGAACGCACCGAAGACGCCGCTGCCGTAGTCCGCCACGAAGTAGCCGGGCCGCACCGGCGGCCGGTCCGGATAGCCCGTGACATACGTAATCCCGGCGAACCCGAGCGCGACCCGGTCGAAGCCGGCGCGGTCTTTGTATGGCCCGGTCTGGCCATAGCCGCTGATCCGGACGACGACGAGGCCGGGGTTGGTTTCGCGGAGGGAATGGGGCGCGAGGTCCCACTTCTCGAGCGTCCCCGGGCGGAAGTTCTCGATCATCACGTCGGAGACATCGCAAAGGCGGCGGAAGAGCCGCTTCCCTTCCGGGTGGGCGAGGTCCATGGTGACGGACTTCTGGCCACGGTTGTCCTGGGCGAAGGAGACGTTGCCCCGGTTTGGGTCGCCTATCCCCGGTTGTTCGACTTTTATCACTTCCGCGCCGAATTCCCCCAGGAGCGTGGCGCAGAACGGTGCGGCGAGGATCTGTCCCGCGCTGATGACGCGGATGCCGGTGAGAGCGGCTGGCAGTGGTTCAGTCATGGTGAGTGCGGATAATACGGTGCAATGCGCCAGAACCACACCAGCCGAACGAGAAGAACGTGGACGCATCGCTCGTGCTGAGAGACTGGCTGGGCCGTGAAGTGGATGTCGTTATCGACCGGCCGCTCGGAAGTACGCATCCGCGCGAGCCTGACATTCGCTACACCGTGAACTACGGGTTCGTGCCAGGCACAGTGGCACCAGACGGGCACGAAGTGGATATCTACGTGCTGGGGTCGGACGAGCCGCTGGAGCGCTGCCGCGCGAGGGTGATAGCAATCATCCGGCGCCGCGACGACGTGGAGGACAAGTTGGTCGGAAGCGTGGGCGGACGCTGGGACCGTGAAGGTATCCTGAAAGAGACGGCGTTCCAGGAGCAGTACTTCGACTCGTGGGTGGAAATGGAAGTGGAGTGAACAAGCTGAAGGCGACGTTCTACGAGCAGGTCTATGCTTTCGTGCGGGCGGTGCCACGCGGTGCGGTCGTGACCTATGGTCAAGTGGCGTTGGAGCTGGGCGCGCCCGCTGCAGCCCGCGCCGTGGGCTACGCGCTCCACTTCCTGCCCGGCGACAACGATGTGCCGTGGTGGCGGGTAATCAACGTTCGCGGGGAAGTCAGCTTCAAGAACCGCGGCGAAGCGGCCGACCTGCAACGGAAGCTGCTCGAATCCGAGGGCGTGGTGTTCGACGCCAGCGGCAAGACCGACCTCCAGCAGTATCGTTGGTGGCCGGACAGCCAGGCGTGACGGCTACGCTACACGGACCACGCCAGTCCACGCCTGGGTGGGCTCGGGGATAGGCTCGCCCACTTCGCGCAGGCCATCCAGGTGGAACTCGATGGCCTCGCGAATATTGGCTTCGACTTCCTCCCGCGTCTCGCCGGTGCTCACACAGCCCGGGAGGTCCGGTACATAGGCAGCGAAGTTGTTCTCCGCCTTCTCGAAGACGACCAGGTATTCTCGCATAGCGTTTTCCTCCTGGACTGCACAGCCGACAGCCGACAGCCTACAACGCCGCGAGCCGCTCCCGCAGGCCCTCCGCGCGCACCCGTGCCTCTGCCAGCGTGGATTCCATGCCGCTGATGACGTGAGCCGGGGCTTTGGCGCGGAACTGCTCGTTGCCCAGTTGCGTCGCCAGCCGCTCGGCGTGGGCAGAGGCCTCGCCAAGTTCCTTTTCCAGTCGCGCGCGCTCCACCGCGATGTCCACCGCCGGCAGTGCCACCGCCACCTCTGTGTCAGCCACGCGGCCGAAGGCGTACTCGCCGGAGGGCAGCTCCGCGTCCGGCGCGATAACCGTCCCGTCCACGCGGCTGGTGAACGCAGTCGCCGGGAGAGTTTCGTTCAGCGCGGCAGCGTAACCCGCCGCGCGGAGGAACACTGCAGGCCTCGCGCCCGCTTCCAGCTTCTTCTCCGTGCGGATGTTGCGGATTGTGCGGTTCACCTCGATCACGTGTTCCATCGCGGCCTCTGCCCCTCGGTCCTTCCAGTTGGCGCCACTCTTCGGGAACCAGGCGACGATGAGCTGGGAGGCCATATCTCCTTCCACACGCTCGCGCACCGCCTGCCAGAGCTCCTCGGTGACGAAAGGCATGAAGGGGTGCAGCAGCCTCAGGCCGTGGTCCAGCACGTGGACGAGAACGGAAAGAGGGCGCTCGTCACCCGCCGTCAGCCGAACCTTCGTCATCTCGATGTACCAGTCGCAGAACTCGTTGCGCAAGAACTCCTCGATGGACCGGGCCGCTTCCCCGAGCTGGTACGCCTGCATCGAGGCGTCAACGTCGATTTCGAGCTGCTCCAGCCGCGAGAGGATCCAGCGGTCCTCAAGCGCGTACATGTCGTGGTCCAGCGGGTGCGGACGGCGCACCTGGCGGGGGCCAACCTTCATCAGGACGAAGCGTGCCGAGTTCCAGAGCTTGTTTGCGAAGTTGCGCGCCGCCGCTATGCGCTCGTCGCTGTACTTCATGTCCGCGCCGAGCGTTGCCCCCGTGAGGATGGCGAAGCGGAAGGCGTCCGCGCCGTACTGGGAGGCCACGATCAGGGGGTCGACCACGTTGCCGCGCGACTTCGTCATCTTCTCGCCGTTGGCATCGCGGATCAGGCCGTGGAACAGGACATTGCGGAACGGGACGGCGTCCTCCGGGCCGCGCTCACGCATGTTGTAGAGGCCGAACATGACCATCCGGGCGCACCAGAAGAACATGATGTCGTAGCCCATCTGCATATCCGCGGTGGGGTACCAGGTGCGCAGCGCGTCCGTATCGTCGGGCCAGCCCAGGTCGGCGTGGGGCGCGAGGCCGGACGAGAACCAGGTGTCGAGCACGTCCTCGTCCTGGCGCAGGGCCTTCGAACCGCATTCAGGGCAGGTGTCCGGGTCGGTCACCTGGACGATCGTGTGCCTGTTCTCGCAGTACCAGACCGGGATCTGGTGACCCCACCAGAGCTGGCGGCTGATGCACCAGTCGCGGATGTTGTCCATCCAGTTGAGGTACACCTTCTCGAAGCGCTGGGGGACGATGGAGATCTGCCCCTCGCGCACGGCGGCGGCCGCATCGCCGGAGAGTGAGTGGCCCGGTTCATACTCTTTGCGGACGTCCAGCCACCACTGTTCGCTGGGGAGAGGCTGGATCACCGTGTTGCAGCGGCTGCAATGGGCCACGCTGTGACTGTAGTCCTCGATGTGGTCGAGGAAGCCTTCGTCTTCTAGGTCGCTGAGGATGGCCGCACGCGCTTCATCCGCGGGCATGCCGGCGTACGGACCTGCCTCGTCATTCATGTTCGCCTGCAGGTCCATCGCGATGATTACGGGCAGGTCATGGCGCTGGCCGATCTCCCAGTCGTTCGGGTCGTGGCCCGGAGTGACCTTCACGGCGCCGGTGCCGAACTCTGGCTTCACTGCGTCATCGGCAACAATCGGGATCTCGCGCCCGATGATCGGAAGCATCAGCATCCGCCCGATCTTCTCTTCGTAGCGTTCATCCGCCGGATTCACGGCCACGGCCGTGTCTCCGACCATCGTCTCAGGGCGCGTCGTCGCCACCGTCACGGTGTCGGGCAGAGGCATGCCGCCCTCTCCGATGATCGGGTACCTGATGAAGTAGAGCTTCGCCTGTTCCTCGATGTGATCGACTTCAAGGTCGCTCAGCGCTGTTTCGCAGCGCGGGCACCAGTTGATCATCCGCAGGCCGCGGTAGATCAGCCCCTGCTTGTAGAGGCTCACGAAGGTCGTCCGCACAGCCTTGACGATCTCGGGGTCGAGGGTGAAGACGTTACGGCTCCAGTCCGCGCTGGCGCCGAGTTTGCGGTGCTGGTCCGCGATCCGGCTGCGGTACTTCCGCACCCACATCCAGGTGCGTTCAACGAACTTCTCGCGCCCGAGCTCGTGGCGGCTGAGCCCTTCTTTGGCGAGTTCCTTTTCGATGACGTTCTGGGTTGCGATGCCGGCGTGGTCTTCGCCCGGCACCCACAGCGTGGGGTCGCCCTGCATGCGGTGCCAGCGCACCAGCGCGTCCGTAATCGCATCTTCCAACCCGTGCCCGAGGTGCAACTCACCGGTCACGTTCGGCGGCGGCATGATGATGCAGTACGGGTTGCGGTCCGGCGCCCCCTTCGGCTGGAAGTGCCCGGCGGACTCCCACATCTCGTAGATGCGGCTCTCTACGCTCGCCGGCTCGTAGGCGGGGGGTAGGATCGAGCCGGCCGTTGGCGTAGTCATGGCGTGTCCTCGAGGCGATGAAATAGCGGCCAGACAGGCCACTTCCCGCCAGTGTACCAGCCCTCACGTTTGAACCTGATCGAACCACCAGGACAGCCGGGAGTTGTGAATGTCGCCGAAATCCGCGCAGCAATCCGAAATTGCCTTGGTGTCCTGGTGGTTCGGTCTTAGTATCCGATGCGCCTGGAGGGTGAGATGGACTACAGCCGCTATCAGCACTTGCTCGTGGACGTGGGTGGCGACGGGGTTGCGCTCGTCACGCTCAACCGTCCCGACGTCTTCAACGCGACGAACAAGGTGATGCACCGCGAGTTGACCGAGATCTGGCGTGACCTCGACCGCGACCCGGCGGTGAGAGTGATCCTGGTCACCGGCGCTGGAGACCAGGCGTTCTCCGCGGGCGGCGACCTCGGAGACATGGGCGCCCGAGCGTCGCTGCCGCCGGACGAGAAGTTCGAGGCCATGGTTGGGCTGCTGAAGGAGGCGCAGGCGATCCCCTACGAGATGGTGAACTGCGAAAAGGTCATCGTTTCGGCGATCAACGGGGTGGCGGTTGGCGCCGGGCTGGCCGTCGCCCTGATGGCCGACATTTCGATCATCGCCGAGGAGGCGCGGCTCACGGACGGCCACCTGCGTCTCGGTGTGGCTGCGGGTGACCATGCGGCGATGCTCTGGCCATTGCTCTGCGGGATGGCGAAGGCGAAGTACTACCTGCTCACCAGTGACTTCCTCGACGGGCGCGAGGCAGAGCGAATCGGCCTGGTCAGTCGCGCGGTGCCGCGGGCGCAGCTTCGCGACACAGCGTTCGAAGTGGCGCGCAAACTCGCGGCCGGGCCTCAACACGCCCAGCGCTTCACCAAGAAGGCGCTTAACCAGTGGCTGCGGCTGGGCGGGATAACAGCCTTCGACTACTCAGCGGCGCTCGAAATCATGGGCTTTTTTGGGCCGGACCCGGCGGAAGGCGCGCGCGCGATCGTCGAACGCCGCCCGCCCAGGTTTTGAACCACCAAGGCACCGAGTTATCGAGAGGGACTCCGTGACCTCAACCGGCCTCTACGGCCCGCTTTGACCGATCCCTCCAAGAACTCTCGTTCTCGGAAGACCTCGGTGTCTCGGTGGTTCAAAGAGTTCCTTGGTGTCTTGGTGGTTCGAAACCTACTTCACTTCGACTTTGCGGAAGAGGGCCCAGAGGGCGAGGTCGTAGGTGGACTTGAGCCCGCCGCAGACCAGGAACGGGAGCCCCGCGAAGCTTGTGCCCAGGAGCGCCCCGCCGACTGTTGGCGCGCCGGCCGAAGCGATGCTGCGTGAGAGGCCGGTGACGGCCGCCGTCGCGGCGCGCTCCTCAGGCTCCACCACGCCAACGATGAGCGCCTGGCGTGGCGGGACGTCCATCTGCGAGAGGATCGAACGCGCCATCAGGAACGCGACGGCGAAGCCAACGCCGGGCGCGAAGGCGACGCCAACCAGCAGCAGGTTCGATGGCAGATGCGTGAAGACCATTGTGTTCACCAGCCCGTAGCGCATCGAAAGCCGCGACGAAATCAGGAACGAAATCGCCGAGAAAAGGCTCGTGCCGAAGAAGACCGCGCCCGTCTGGGCCGGGTCGAGGTCGAACTTCCGCAGGAGGAAGAGGGCGATGATGCTCTGGACGACCAGTCCGCCAGCGAATGCATCCGTCGCGAACAGGGCCGAGAGGGTGTAGACCTTGCGCTTCGACGGGCCAAGCCCCGAGCGCTTCTCCGTTTTCACCAACTCGGCCGCCGGTGTGAGTCTCAGGGTAAGGAGGAGCGTCCCGACCCCGAGCGCGGAGTAGATGACAAACAGCAGCCGGATGGCGCCGAGCGTACCGACGCCGGGAAGGTTGTCGAAGAGGACGGTTGCGCCGCTCGCCAGGGCCCCCAGCGCCCCCGCCAGCGAACCGACCATGCTAAAACGCGCGAACACATTGACGCGGGTCCTCGCTTCGCTCTCCTGGGCCAGGATTGCTTGCTCAATCGGCAGGAACGACGAGACATCACCTGATGTCGGGTTGACGGTGCCGATGAACGCGACGCCGAGCAGCACCGCCAGCGACGAGCTCGCGGCGTAGGCGAGCCCCGTGGCGATGGCCAGGAACGCCGCCCAGATGAGCATCCGCCGCCGCCCGATGCGCTCGACATACTGGCCGACGAGCCAGGTCATGAGCGATGTCCCCACGAGCGCCGAAGTGGCGACGAGCCCGGCCTGGAGCCCGCTCAGCCCGATCGCGTCGGCATACTGCGCCAGCCCGATGGACATCATCCCATCGCCGAACGAGCGCACGCCCTTGGTCCCGAACACCACCTGCCGCGTGCTCAACGTTTGCTGAACCACCAAGACACCAAGGATTCGAAGGATATGAGTTCGGGAGCTTTCATGACCGGTTCATCGGGCAACCTTAGCAGGGTCTGCTCCAGGTCATTTTGACGTGGCAGTTGTGCCCGTTTCGTCGATGGCAGGCCGACAGAGGACTAACCAGAAACCTTGGTGTCTTGGTGGTTCAATCAACCCGCTGCCGAGGCGGGGAGCTCGTAGCCGGGGACGAACTTGCGCCACTCTTCCTGGGCGCCCAGGTACTGGAAGAAGCCGTGGTAAACGGAGAGGCGCGGCATCGCCGGTTCGTGCAGCATCGTCATGCGGGCTTCCGCTGGCGTGCGCCCGGCCTTCTTGTGGTTGCAAGGTTTGCACGCGCTGACCAGGTTTTCCCAGGTGTGCGGCCCGCCGCGGTGCCGCGGCAGTACGTGGTCGAGCGTCAGGTCACGCGTCGCTCTCCCGCAGTAGACGCAGGCCCAGCCGTCGCGCGCGAAGATCTCCTTGCGCGTGAGCCGCACTTTGGGGCGTGGCCTCCTGATCATGTGGACCAGCCGGATCACCGATGGGAGGGCAAACGTGGAGCGCGCGGTATGAAAGACGGCCGCCGCCGCCGTTTCCAGCACCTCCGCTTTGCCGCGCAGCACAAGAACCAGAGCGCGCCGTACGTTGCAAACGTTGAGCGGCTCATAGTTCTGATTCAGCACGAGAACGGTTACGCCATCCATTCGCACTGCCGCCTTTGCAGGATAGTATCAAAGGCGCATCCGGCATCGCAATTCGCGCCGCCGGAATCGGGGTGCGCGCGGCCCGCGGCCGGCATTAGCCGGCGTGCGAGGTGTGGCGGCTCCACAGCTTCAGGGTCTCGCGCAACTGTGTCATCGTCGCCGGGTCTACCGAGGCGTTGTCGAGGACGCAGTCCTCCAGGTGGCGGTCCAGGACAAGGAGGCTGGCCGATTCCAGGCCGGAACGCGCAGCGAGAAGCTGGGTTAGCACGTCTTCGCAACAGCGCTGCTCTTCCAGCATCTTGCGCAGGCCGCGCACCTGCCCTTCAATACGGGCCAGGCGGTCCAGCAGTTTCTTGTGTTCGTCGGCGTCCATGGCTGCTCCGGAAGTGTTGACAGACATACCCACAGGGGGTATCGTAAGTCCTACGATACTACGGGATCCGGATATGTCAATCTCCTCGATTGCCGCCGAAACATCCTGAAGGGAAGAATCAATGGCTGAAGTACGCGACACCACCGACCTCACCTGGGACGCCGACGTCCTCAAGAACGAGCTGCCGACGCTCGTCGATTTCTGGGCGCCCTGGTGCGGCCCCTGCCGCATGGTCAAGCCGATTGTCGAAGAGCTGAGCGAGGAGTATGCCGGGAAGGTGAACTTCTACAAGATGAACACGGACGACAACCCGCAGGTGCCGAGCAAGTTCGGCATCCGCAGCATTCCGTCGCTGCTCATCTTCAAGAACGGTGAACTCGCCGGAACCATCGTCGGCTTCCGCCCCAAGGGTGACCTCAAGAAGCGCATCGACGAAGTCCTCGCCTGATCGCGAGACAAGCACAGTCAGGCGGTCGCACCGGCAACGGGGCGGCCGCCTTGCGCTAGAGCGATGCGTAGACGGCGTCGATGAGGGCGATGTTGCGCGGATCTCGCCATGAGCGCCCCGAGCGGTTGCACACGTAGCCGAAGCCGACAGCGGCGTCAGGGTCGGCGAAGCCCAGGATCCCGCCGTTGCCGTAGTGGCCGAAGGTGTGCGCGCCGGGCCCCAGTGGCCGGACGCCGGGAATGGTGAGCTGGAAGCCGAGCCCGAAGCGGTTGGGCCGCCCGAGCACCAGATCCTCGCCGTCCGACTCGATGGCGTAAGCCTGTTCGATCGTCGTTGCTTCCAACAACCGCTCACCGTCAAGTTCACCCCCGTTTGCGAGGGTGCCGAACAGACGCGCAATCGCCCGGGCGTTGCTGTGGCCATTCGTGGAAGGGAACTCCGCCTGTCGCCAGATGCGCGAGTTCACCGCCCCCTCGGGATGTCCCGGCGGATTGCGGTAGGCGAGCACCCGTCCGAGGTCCATCCCGCTCAGCGTCGCCGGATCACGCTCCAGCCATGGGCGCTGGGACTCCTCGCCGGGTTGTGCGCGGTAGGCCAACCATTCGGCCACGCGGGCATCCTCCCGCGGCCCGAATCCGATAAGGAAATCGATGCCGAAGGGCTCCGCGATTTCTTCGCGGAGGAAAGTGCCGAGGCTGCGGCCGTCAACCCGGCGGACAATCTCCCCGACGAGGAACCCGAACGTATTGGTGTGGTAGCCGAACCCCGTCCCGGGTGCCCACCATGGTTCCTGGGACGCGAGTTCCGCCGTCATCGTTTGCCAGCTCGTGAGGTTGATCCCGGGCGGCAGCGGTTTCGCGATGGCGGGCAGACCGGCCTGGTGATTCAGCAGCATCCGCACGGGGATCGTGTCTTTTCCGCCTTGCGCGAACTCGGGCCAGTACCTCGCCACCGGCGAGTCCAGCTCAACGAGGCCGCGGTCAACGAGGCGCAAAAGGCACACGGCCGTCACCGCCTTGCCAACGGACCAGACGTTCACGATCGCGTCGCGCGTCCACGGTCGCGTCTTCGCCTGGTCTCGCCAGCCGCCCCAGAGGTCAACGACCGGTTCGCCCGCCGCGGTCACCGCGACGGCAGCCCCGATCTCGTCGCGGGCAGCGAAGTTCTCCCCGAACGCCGCGCGGACCCTGTAAAACCGTGGCTGGCAAACGCCTTCGGTCACATCGCGCATTGTACGGGGCCCCGTAGCGGCCCGTGGGATATGGACGAGTATACCCCCACAGGGTATACTCTGGACGGGCAGGCGCCCTTATTTCCTTGGGCTCGCCCGAGAGGACTCACACATGAACAACTACGACATCGTGATCGTCGGCGGGGGCGGCGCTGGTCTGACGGCCGCGATCTACGCGGCGCGGGCGCGGCGCAAGACCGTCGTCTTCGAGCACAAGGTTACCGGCGGCCAGATCGCTACGACCGATATCGTTGAGAACTTCCCCGGCTTCCCGCAAGGCGTCAACGGCTTTGACCTGGCGCAGCTCTTCGCGCAGCAGGCCGTGAAGTTCGGCGCTGAGATGCGTTACGAGGGTGTGACATCCCTCACCGCCCGGCCGGACGGCGGCTTCCGCCTCGAAACGTCATCCGGCGAGGTCACGGCGCGCGCGGTGATCGTCACAGCCGGCGCGGAGTACAACAAGCTTGGCGTACCCGGCGAGGAACGGCTCACCGGCAAAGGCGTGAGCTACTGCGCAACGTGCGATGCCGCCTTCTTCGCCAACCAGGATGTCATCGTGGTCGGCGGCGGCGACGCGGCCCTGGACGAGGGCCTGTTCGTGACCCGCTACGTCCGTTCCGTCACGATCGTCCACCGCCGCGACCAGTTGCGGGCGAGCGCCGTCCTCCGGGAACGCGCCTTCGCGAACCCAAAGATCAGCTTCATCTGGGACACGGTGGTCGAGGCCATCGAGGGGGCGGACGCGGTTGAGGCGGCGCTGCTCCGCAACGTCAAAACGGGTGAAACCAGGCGCTTTCCCACCTCGGCTGTCTTTGTCTTCATCGGCCAAACGCCGAGCAGCCACCTCCTCCAGGGCCTGGTTGACCTGGACGCCGGCGGTCACGCCCTCGTTGACCTCGAAATGAAGACGAGCGTCCAGGGACTGTTCGTCGCCGGAGACGTGCGGACGCAGGCGGCTCGCCAGCTCGTCAGCGCCGCTGGTGACGGCGCGACGGCCGCGATCAGCGCGGAGCGCTACCTCAACTCACTTGAACACGCCCAACCGGCGAAGTAAAGCGCCTCACGCGTCGTCGGGAGTGGGCAGGCCCTTCGAGAGGCTCTCGTAACGGCGGGCGTACTTGCCCACGTCTGGCTCCGGCCCCATGGCGGCGTCCACTTCCTTGCCCCACTTCGCCTCGGCTTCGGCCAGTTGGTCCGCCATAGTCAGGTGGCGGGCGAACTTGCTTACGATGCGCCGCATCTGGTGTCCGCGCTCCTTCCCCCTTTTCGGGCAGGGGGGCGGCTCCACGTCGGTCTGTATGGTGCGCTTGAAAACTTCTTCCACGGTCCCGCATTTGGAGCACTTGAACTCATACAGAGGCATGTCGCCTAGCCTACATCAGCCACCGCGCACCTGCGATGCTCGCGTCCGGCACGAACCGCCCCCGCAGCCGTATACTCCACGGAGCCGCCAGGGCTTTGAGGGTGCGCCGTGAGTGAGACATCGAACTACCGCTCGGAATTGACATCCCGGCTCCGCTCCGCGACCGACGACATCGCCTGGTCCGTCCGTGCTCTGCCCGCTGAAGAGGCGGCGTACAGGCCATCCGAAGGCGAATGGTCCATCCATGAACACCTCGCTCACCTGCGCGACATGGAGCAGCAGGTCTACCTCCCACTCCTTCGCTGGGCGACCATCCCCGAGATGCTGGACCCGCTCGACTACAGCCGCCGCGATTGGCACGAGCATCGCTACCGGCCGGCGGAACCGTTGAGCGGCATCCTCGACGACCTCAGCCGCATCCGCGATGAGGAGCTGGCGATCTTTCGAAGCATGGCGGACCACGTTTGGACCCGCTTCCGGACGGATACCCGTTGGGGCCCCCTCACCTGCCAATGGCTCGCCGAGTTGATGTACCGGCACGTGCTGGACCACCTCCAGGGCATCATGGCGCTCAGGCAGGACCTCCATCTTGCCGCGCTCCAACCACCGCCGGTGGTGGTTGGCGGCTACATCGGAGGCCAGGCGTAGCGTATGCCGCTCCGTAGCATCGTCATGATCCCCGCCCACGGGGCCGGCCTGGACGAGGCGCTCGCTTCCGCGGCCGATGCCATCGCATTCACGCTCGCGGATACCTCCACGTCCCTGGCGGAGTTGCGGCAGCTTGCCAGCGCCGGTCTTACCCGCGTGGCCGAAGCCGCCAAGACCGGGCTCGCCGTGGTGAACCACCCCCGCACCCAGTTGCTGCGCGACGACGTGCACGCGCTCGTCGGCTCCCACCTGAAGGGCGTGATTCTTCCCCATGCGGTGGACCCGCAAGACATCAGGGACCTCGCGGTTGCGTTGCGCGAGTTGGAGCTTCGTCATGCGATCGAGCCCGGCGAAATCGCAGCCTACCCCGTCATCGATACCGCGCGCGGCCTCCTCCGTGCCGCGGAGATCGTGCATGCCGCGCCGCGGGTCGCTGGCCTCGTCTTCGACAGCCGCGCCTACGCCCAGGACATCGGCGCGCGGCAGGAAGAGACCGGGCCACGCCTCGCGTACGCGCGCGGAGCCGTGGTCGCTGCTGCCCGCGCGTTCGAAAAACGTCCTCTCATCGCCGCTCAGCCTCTCCAGATCGCGCATCTTGCTCAGTACGGCTTTGCGGGCGTGGTTCTTCCCGACGCGCGGGCCGTCGCCCAGGCGAACGCCGCCTTCACACCCCAGGCAGCAGCGATAGACCTGGCGCAGCGCCAGATCAGCGCCTACGACGCGGCCCGCGCTGAGGGCGCCTGGGTGGCTCGCCTGGACTCGCAGGTCGTGGATGCTCACACAGCGCGCAAGGCACGCCAGGCCTTCGAGTGATCTACGGATGCTCCGCCGCCCACTCCGCCGCCAGCCGGCTGAGGAGGGGATCGGCCTCTCGCATCGCCGTACCGGGGTCGGGCGCGATCGCCATCAGGGTGCGCACGTTCGCGGCTGCACTTTCCGCCCTGCCGGCGAACACCACCACCGGCTTTCCAAGCTCAGTGGCCATCTCCACGATGCGTCCCGTCACCTTGCCTTGCAGCGACTGGGAGTCGAAGCTGCCTTCGCCCGTGACCACCAGGTCGCAGGTGGCCATGCGTTCGCGCAGGTGGGTGGTGCGGGCAACGAGGTCAAAGCCGCTTTCGATGCGCGCACCCAGGAACGCAACGAGGCCCGCGGCCAGCCCGCCCGCCGCCCCGCCGCCCGGGATGCCTCCAACGGCAACCCCCAGGGAGCGGTTGAGGACGGCCCCATAGCGGAGGAGCGCGGCTTCAAGCAGTTCCACCTGCGCGGCGTCCGCACCCTTCTGCGGGGCGTAGGTCGCCGCTGCGCCGTCCGGGCCCGTCAGCGGGTTGGTAACGTCGGTCGCGACGACGACCTCGATGCGTCCCACCCACTCCGGCGGTTGCCAGTCGATCCGCGCGAGACCAGCCAGCGGCGCCCCTCCGGGCGGAAGCTCTGTCCCGTCTTCACCCCGGAACCGTGCCCCCAGGGCGCGTGCCATCCCCGCGCCGCCGTCCGTTGTGGCGCTCCCGCCCACCCCGACGACGATCCGCGAGGGCCCCTCGCGCGCCGCTTCGGCGATCAGTTCGCCCACGCCCGCCGTGTCCGCGTGCAGCGGGTCCAGTTCGTCCGCCCGCAGGTGGAACAGGCCGTTTGCCTGGGCCGCTTCGATGACGATCTCGCCGCTGTCACGCACGCGGAGCCACCGCCCGAGCACCGGCCGGCCAAGCGCGTCGTGGACCACGGTCGCCGCGGTGTCGGCCTTCACGGCTTTACGCAACGCCTCCAGGAAGCCGGGACCCCCGTCGGACATCGGCAGGATGTCGAACGTCCACTCCGGGCGGGACTGGCGAAGCCCCTGGCGGATTGCCAGGGCCGCTTCATCGGATGACAGGCTGCCCTTGAACTCCTGGGGCGCGATCAGCACGCGCACGCCTCAGAACTCCCTTCGGTATAACTGGATCAAGGCGAGGAGAAAGATGAACGCGATGTACAGCCAGATGGCGTTGCGCCCAAACTTGAGCATGTCCCGCGCCTGCCTGGATCGGAAGGCGACGGCCATGACGGCCAGCCCGCCGAACCCGAGGATCAGCGCCCAGACGAAGACCGCCTTCATGGTGCGGTCACCTGACTGCGCCGCAGCACGCTAGGCGTCGCCGGTGACCGTGCGCTTCGTGAAGCGCCATTCGCCGCCTTGTTTTGCCAGCTCGTCATTGTAGATGGCCGTGGTGAGGACGTTGGCGGGGGGCTTTTCACCCGGGTTCAGGAGAAACAACGCGAGATAGCAACTCCCGGTCGCTGCACCGTCCCCGGCGGCGTTGATGACCAGGTTGTTGATCCAGTGGCGCGCCTTCATGCGCGACCCGAAGGCGGTTGCGAACCCTGCGAGGGCCTCTGTCCCGGTGAAGGTTCCGCTGGCCGAACTGAATACGCCGTCCGCGCTGAAGCATGCGGCCCAGGCGGCGCCGTTGCCGGAGTCGATGGCGTGGTTGTAACGCGCGTAGAGCTGCTGGATGGCGAGTTGGTCTTCGGTTGAAAGCCCCATTGGTCACTCCAGGGAGTAGGAATGTGCGCAGCATACCGGGCAAGACGGCTTTCCGCAGGCGGCCCACCGCCCGTCCCGCCAACGCCCTCTTGGCGTACGATAGCAGCGCCGCGGACCTACGAGGCGCGGCCAAAGGAAGCCAGATGTTGATCCGCACCGGCGCTTTGCTCCTCGGCGCAATGCTCATCCTTTCCGCTTGCGAAAGCAGCCGCGACTACCCTGAGAAGGGTGACGACGAGTACGACCTCGAGGCCATGGCGCTGACAGAGGCCGACCTGCCCGAAGGGTTTACCAAGGAGGAGATCCCGGAGCCCGAGTTCAACAACGAACTCTGGGCGGAGTTCTTCGGCGTGGACGACGTGGAAGCCAAGCTTGCCCAGCTTGAGGCGCAAAGCCGGATTAAGTCTCGCGTAACCAGTTTCCAGCCGGCCGAACTCGGCCGTATCTTCCGCGTGACCACCTTCTCCACTCTCTACGAAACCGAAAAAGCCGCCGAGGACTCCAGCAGGAAGTTCGCGTGCGGCCTGCCGATCGATGACAAGCAAGAACTCGACCCGTTCGCGGTGCCGGTCATCGGGCAGGCCGCCAACGGATTCTTCGTCTCCAACTCCAGCGAAGGCGGCCTCCGCCTCATCGATACAACCGTCTGCTTCCAAACCGGCCGCGTGCTCCACGCCGTCCAGCAAACCGGGCTTCCAGGGACCGAGGACATCGCCCTCGCCGTCCGCCTCGCCCGCCGGATGGAGGCGCACGTGAACGACGCGTTCGATGGCAAACAAACAACCGAAGCGCGCACGCCGGAGGGCGGCTAAACGCCCCCGCGGTCCATTGGCCGGAGCGCGTAGATGGTCCGCCCTTTCGCGCAGAGCCTCCCACCGCTATCCACAATCGTGACTTCGGTGACCATTATGGTCCGCCCCTTGCGCAGCACCTCAGCGATGGCGTCGATGTAATCGCCAACGGCGGGACGCAGGTAGGTGATGTTCAGGTCCACCGTCCCGGCGGCGCGTTCGGACTTTCGCAAGAGCGGCACCATCGCCCGAAGCATGGCGATGTCCACCATCGCGGCGAGCACCCCGCCGTGGACGCCCCCGTTTACCCCGCCGAGCGTCACGCGCCCCGTTGTCAGCCGGACCCGGGCGTACCCCGGCCGCAGCTCTTCCAGCGTGAGGCCAAGTGCTTCATGGAGCATCGTCCGGTCAAAAAGCCGCTTCGCGCTGTCGAAGTCGAGTGGTTCCTGCGCGTCCTCTGGCTGGCCCTCGGCGAGGGGCGAAGGGCCAGAGTCCGGTTTCTTCGCGTGGGCGTCGTCCTCTTCGGCCTGCTTCGCCCGCGCCCACTCCATCATCCGCTCCTCCCAGGGAAGCTGCTGGCTGGCGGCCTCGGCTAGATCCTCGCCGGGACGCGTCTCGTCCGTCACCTGGCAGACTGGCCGGGCAAAGCGTCCGTCGCGGGGTAGTGCGTCATGGCGCGATTGTCATCTGTCGCAGGGGCGGTTGTCGATCAAACTCTGTCCGGCGCCGGACGCTCCAGCCGCGTGGCCAACCATTCCCTGGGCTTGTGGCGGTAACGTTCGATCAGCCACGCGATCCCCAGCCCGGCGAAGGACACGATCGCCCCGGCCACCGCGTCGATGATGAAATGGTTCCCGGTCATGACTATCGCGAAGAACATCGCGACTGGCCAGACAGCCCCGAACAGCCACCAGAGCGGATGCTTCCCCACGTAAGCGACCACCGCCCCGAGCAGCATCGACCATCCGAAGTGCAGGCTCGGGATGGCCGCGAACGGGTTGACGAACGCCTTCGTTTCCTGCGCGTTATAGCCGACCCGGTCGAAGGCAGCCATCGTGTCGATAAACCCCGCGAACGGGACGAGCCGTGGCGGCGCAACCGGGAAAGCCCAGTAGATGACAACGCCAATCGCGCCCGAGGCGAGGAAGGCGTTGCGGGTCAGCCGGTAGGTGTCGCGGTGCCCCACGTATAGCCACAGCGCGATGACGATGACGAGGGGCATGTGCCCCCAGAAGTAGATCCAGTTCATCGTCTTGATCAGCCAGTAATGGTCCAGGATCCAGGACTGCATCTCCAGCTCCCAGTAGATGCGGAGCTGCTGTTCCAGTTCGATGACGTTGAACCCCCGGACCATCGCTTCGCCCGCGCGCCCCACCACCGACCCGCGGATGAGGAAGTACACGAGGAAGGCGGAAACCACCACCACCAATTCGTGCAGCCCTACCTTCGCGCTGGCCTGCCAGGCCCGGCCGGCGTGGTCCCGCAGCCGCGCACCCTCAACCCCCGTCACGTCGCATGTCCCCCATCTTCGCTGTCCACTACACTCTCCCTCTGAACGGTAGCAAAGATCGCTTTTGGAGTAACGACACGGTGGAGTTCACTGTCACGGGCGGAGATATCACGAAGTCCAATGCGGACGCCGTCATCGTCAACCTGTTCGAAGGCGTGACAGCGCCGGGCGGCGGGACGGGCGCGATGGACCGCGCCCTCGGCGGCGTCATCAGCCAGCTCATCCAGCAGGGCGACATCCGGGGCAAATCCGGCGAAATCACTCTCATCCACACCATGGGAAAAGTCCCCACGCCACGGGTCATCGTTGCCGGCCTCGGCAAGCAGAAGGGCTTCGACATCGACGCGGTCCGCAATCTCGCCGCGAACGCCGTCCGGTTCGCGCGCAAGCCCGGCATAAAGTCAGTCGCCACGCTCGCTCATGGCGCCGGCATCGGCGGACTCGATGCGGAGCAGTGCGCACAGGCGATCGCCGAAGGAGCCCTCCTCGGCGCCTACCGTTTCCTGAAGCACAAGGCTCCCGACGAGAACGGCTCCGAGATCACAAGTTTCTCCATCGTCGAGTCGGACGCCGCGAAAGTCCCGGCGATGGACGCCGCTGCCAGGCGGGGCGTCATCGCCGCCGAAGCGACAAACTTCGCCCGCGACCTCGCGAATGAGCCCGCCAACCACCTCAACCCGACGGACCTCGCAGCCCGCGCCGAGGCGCTCGCCCGTGAGACCGGCATCGAGTTCGAAGTGCTTGAACGCGCGGACATGGAGCGCAAAGGCATGGGCTCGCTCCTTTCCGTGGCGAAGGGGAGCGCCCAGCCGCCGAAGCTCATCCGCATGGGATACCGCGGCCGCGCTGGCGAAGGCTGGGACCTCGCGCTCGTGGGCAAGGGCATCACCTTCGACACGGGCGGGATCAGCATCAAACCGGCCGCCAACATGGAGGCGATGAAGGCCGACATGACGGGCGCGGCGTCCGTTGTGGCCGCTCTCGGCGCAATCGCGCGCCTGCAGGCGAAGACCAATGTCGTCGCCATCGCCCCATGCACGGAGAACATGCCGGGCGGCAACGCGACCAAGCCGGGCGATGTGGTTACCGCCATGAATGGGCGCACGATCGAAGTGATCAACACGGACGCCGAAGGCCGCCTCGTCCTGGCGGACGCGCTCTGCTGGGCGAAGGAGTTGGGTGCGGTCCACATCCTTGATGTCGCAACGCTCACCGGGGCGGTGACTCATGCCCTGGGCGACGCCTGCGTGGGCCTGATGACCAACAACGACGCTTTCTGTTCGAAGCTCGAAGCCGCTTCCGCCCTGGCAGGCGAAAAGACCTGGCGGCTGCCGATGTTCAAGGAGTACGACGAGTACATTAAGAGCGACGTTGCCGACCAGATGAATACGACGAAGAAGGGCGCCGGCGCTATCGCGGGCGCGAAGTTCCTGGAGCCCTTCGTCGGCGACACGCCCTGGATCCACATGGACATCGCCGGGGTAGACAACATGCCGGCGGACAAGGGCTGGATCGCCAAGGGCGCCAGCGGCTACAGCGTCCGCGCCATGATCAACCTGGCGCTCGCGATGGCGGAGAGCTAAGCCTTCCTCACCATTGAGGGGACCAGGCTCTTCGGCAGGCGCTGCGCCGCTTCGTGGTCGCGGATGTCGATCTTCACGTACGCCGTGTCGCCCTGGAACGTGATGTCGGTCGGGTGGAGACAATCGCGAAAGACGCTGAGCATGCCGCGGTTCTCCGCCAGGGTCATGGCCGTCAGGCGGTCGATGCCCTGCGTGCGCGCGTGGTCCGCGAGCAATCTCAGGAAGGTGCTGCCGACGCCCATGCCCTGGAATGCGTCCTCGACGACGAATGCGACTTCCGCTGAGTGCTTCCCCTCACGTTCGTACCGCCCTACTCCCCGCAGGTCCTCTTCTCCGGGCAAGTAGGCGACGAAGGCGCACCGGTCCTTGAAATCGACCTCCGCGAAGTGCAAGGCCATCGTGTTGTTAAGCCGTGGCATGGAGCTGAAGAAGCGCAGCCGGGTTGTTTCGCGGGAGAGCCGCGCGTGGAAGGCCTGCAGCCGCTGTGCGTCGTCGGGGCTGATGCGGCGGTAGTACATGCGGCGGCCGTCCGGCAGCTGTGACTCGGCGAGGCAGCCGGTTTCGCGCCCTTCCATATCGCTTTCTGCACAATCGTCCATGCGCGCCCCGGCCCTTCGGTGGTGGAGGAAGGGTCTTTCGATCCTACCGTACCGCATCAACGGCTCCACGACGCAAGAACCTCAATGCCCGTGCCCCAGCGCACCGGTTACTAAAGCTTCCGCTGCCAGTAGTCCAGGATGACTTCGAACCGGTCTTTGCGGTGGCCTGGCCGCCCCGAACGCGACATCTCATGGTCCTCATCCGGGAAGCGGACGAACTCCACGTCCCTCCGGCGTTGCTTCAGCACGACGAAGAGCTGTTCGGCCTGTGAAATGGGACAGCGCAGGTCCACTTCCGAATGCAGGATCAGCACCGGCGTTTCGATGTCTTTCGCGTAGGTCAGCGGAGACTGGCGGAGGAGGAGTTCAAGGTCGTCCTGGATCGTCGCCCCTTCGCCCAGGTACTGGCGGTTGAACGTCCCGCCGATGTCGCTCGCGCCCTGCATGCTGTACCAATCGTTGACTGCGCGTTCACTGATGGCCGCCTTGAAGCGCTGGCTGTGGCCGATCGCCCAGGTCGTCATGAAACCGCCGTAGCTGCCGCCCATGATGCCCAGCCGTGATTGGTCCGCCCATGGCATACGCTGAAGGGCGGCATCGAAAGCGGTCATGACATCGTGGTAATCAGGGCCGCCCAGGTCACCAACGAGTGCCCTGGCGAAGTTCGTACTCTGGCCGGAACTTCCGCGCGGATTGCAGAACACGACACCGTAGCCTGCCCCCGCGTAAACCTGGAATTCATCGAAGAACCCTTCGCCGTACTGCCCGAAGGGGCCGCCGTGGACGTTGAGCAGCACGGGATACTGCTTCCCGTCTTGGAAGCCTGTGGGCTTCATGATCCAGCAGTCCACCTCGACATCGGTTGCGGTGGAAACCACGAATTGTTCGGCGCCGCCGAGCCTGGCTCCACTCGCCCATTCCTCGTTGAGGCGGGTCAACTGGCGCTCCTTTCCGGATTCCAGGTCCAGCAGCGAAACCTCGGCCGGAACGGTGACGCTGCTTGATGCCAGCGCCAGGAACCGTCCGTCGGCGGAGACGGAGTACCAGCCCAGAGAACGCCGCGCCTTGCTGAGCCACTCCGTCGGGCTTCCCGCATTGGCGCGGATGGGCGCAACGATCCCACGATCCTGCGCGACGGTGAGGATGACGCCGTCAGGGCGAAACACCGGAGATGCCCACGCCGCCGGTGTTGCCAGCCCGGTCTCCCGATCGAAGGCGGGGTCGACCGGGCGCAGGCTGCCGCCACCTGCGTCAGCCAGGCGGAGGGTCCCATTGGACGGCCAGACGGGGTGGTTGACGTAGGCGATCGTGGTGCCGTCGGGCGACCATACGGGAGTGGCGCAGCCGCCTTTCGTATCGGTTACCTGGCGCGGGTGGCCGCCCTCCGCGGATACCACGAACACGTCCGAGTTGCTGTCGAACTCCCGCTCGTCGTGCCGCGCCGATACGATCGCGATTTCGCGGCCGTCAGGCGACCACGCCGGGTGGATGTCATCCCAATCGCCGTCCGTCACCTGCCGTGGTTCGCCGCCCGAGGCGTCGATCACGAATACATGACGGCGCTGGTCGTAGGTGAAACCCTCGCCGTTCAGCCGGTATTTCAGGTTGGTGATCCGGCGGTAAGGCTTCGCCTTCTTCGTGTCCGGGTTTGGCGGGTCGCCCGTCTTCGCACTGAAAGCGATCCGTTTTCCGTCTGGCGACCAAACCGGGGTGCCCGCGCCGAGCGGCAGCTTCGTGAGGACCCGCGATTCGCCGCCAAACGCCGGCATCACGCACAACTGCGGTTTCTCCTCGCCGCGCTCGGAAAGGAACGCGAGCCACATCCCATCCGGCGACCACCTTGGGGCCGAGTCCCGCTTCGCCCCGGCCGTGAACTGCCGTGGCTCGCCACCATCCGTGTCCACCAGCCAGATCGCCGAAAGGTACGCGTCCTCCTTCCGGTCCATCTGGGCCACCACGAACGCCACCCGGCGCCCATCCGGCGAAATCTCCGTCTCGCTTACCCATTTGATGCCGTACAGATCGTCCGGGGTCATTGCTTGCCTCCGTGAGTCAGACGTATTCGAGGAGCTGCATGCCAACGCCGGCGAGTTCCGTGGCGGGAATAGCCGCTACTCGCGTGCCCGGCAGAACGCCGGTGGCCGGGTCGCCGGGGGTGAAGCCCCGCTCACGCGCGGCGGCCACGGACGCATCCAGGTCAGGCACCTCGAACGCGCACATGCTCGCGATCCCGGGCGCCCGGCCGTGAAGCGGGCTCTCCGCGCCGTCCGGGCCGAGAAGTTCGAGGATTGCGTCGCCCATCTTGAGTTGACGGATGATCATCCCCCGCCCCTTCACTTCGCCGAAGACCGGCACCTCCAGGGCGTCCGTGAAGAAGCGCGTTGCGGCTTCGAGGTCCGGGGTGATCGCGGCGAGGTGGTCCAGCCGCTTGAGCGCGAAGGCGTGGTCGAATCGTCCAGCGGCCACCCGGCGCGCATGCCGAGCCGCGGGCGTCTCGGGGTATTCGACCAGCCCGAGCGCAAACCCGAGCGATGCGACACCTTCGATGGGGGCGACATCGCAGAGTTTCCGTCCGTCTGCCGCCCGAACTTCTTCCACCGCGGTCGTCACGCCGCGCGAGGCGACTTTCGCCACGGCGTCGTTGATGTCGCTCACTTCAAGCATGAGCCGAGCGATTCCCCGGTCCCGATGCTCCAGGTAGAGCGTCCGGCCAGCGGCGCGGGCCTCCGCTTCGTCGCGGATACCAAGCAGCTCGACGTAGAAGTCGTCGCCACCGCCCACGAAGAACGCGCGGTTCTCCGTGCCAAGGCCCTGGTGCTGGGTCGCGGGCGTCAGTCTGAGGCCGAGCCGCTCGTACGGCGCGGCGGCCTCCAGAAGCGACGAGACAGGGACGACGACGTGGTCGATGGAGGCAACGAGCATCGCCGGATTCTACTCCCCAGCCGCCTCCGTGGGTCACTCAGGCCCGATTCCGCTAGACTTCGCCTACAACGCAGCGCAGGCAGAGGGGGCAGTATGGGTAACCTCAATGGCAGGGTGGCCGTGGTAACGGGCGCGGCGTCTGGAAACGGCCGCGCGATGGCCGTGCGTTTCGCCGAAGACGGCGCCGATGTGGTCATTGCTGACCTCAACGCGGAGGGCATGGCGGAGACGGCGCGGTTGGTGAAGCAGCAGGAGCGCCAGGCGTTCACTCAAAGCTGCGACGTTTCCAGGAAGGCCGACATAGACGCCCTCTTCGCCGCGACGATGGACCGCTTCGGACGTATCGACGTGGCTGTCGCCAACGCGGGCATTACAGAGCGGACCGCGGGCAGCATCGGCGGCTGCCTCGCCCTCACCGAAGAGGCGTGGGACCAGGTCATCGACATCAACCTGAAGGGTGTCTTCTTCACGCTCCAGGCCGCCGCCAACCGGATGATTGCCGCGGGCATTCCCGGGCGTCTGATCGCCATCTCCAGCATCATGGGCGAATGGGGCAGCGCGGGTGGGCCGGCCTACTCCGCCAGCAAGGGCGGCGTGAAGCAGCTCGTCAAGTCGTTCGGCATGGCCGTCGGACCGCTCGGTTTGACCTGCAACGCCATAGGGCCCGGGTTCATCTACACCGGCATGACCGCGCCAATCTTCGAAATGGGCCAAGTGGAAGCCAGCCTGATTGACCGCACACCGGTTGGCTACATCGGCGACGCGAAGGATGTCGCGGCAGTCGCGTCCTTCCTCGCCAGCGACGAGGCTCGCTTCGTCAACGGCACGACAATCTTCCCCGATGGCGGCATCACCGCCGGCAGCTACAGCAACCTCGCCCGCCTCGCCGCGCTCCAGTTGCAGGAGGAGAGCTAACCCGTGGCCACCGGGAGCGCTTTCTTCGATTCGACCAGGGGCCGCCACATCTTCGAACAGTGGTGGCGCCCGGCGGCTGAGCCCCGCGCGGTCGTCGCTATTTGTCACGGGTTCGCGGAACACAGCGGCCGTTACGCCGATGTGGCCAGCTACCTGAACGGCCGGGGCTACGCAGTAGAAGGACTCGACCTCCGCGGGCACGGCCTCTCGGATGGCACGCGAGTCTTCGTCCGCTCGTTCAACGAATACCTCAACGACCTTGGCCGCTTCGTGCGCAACGTCCGCCAGCGCAACCCGGGGTCCCCGGTGTTTCTCCTTGGGCACAGCATGGGTGGCGGCGTCGCAACGCTGTTTGTCCTGGTCAGGCGGCCGGAGCTCGCAGGGGTGATCCTGAGCGGCCCCGCCCTCCAGATGGGCGGCCCGAAGCAGCCGCTTCACCGCCAATTGATGTTCGCGACGATGGGCCTGTTGCCATGGCTCCGCTTGCCGCCGCTGCCCGCGGGGGCTGTCTCGCGTGACCCGGAAGTCGTGCGGCGCTACGAAGAAGACCCCCTCGTCTACCGTGGCGGGCCAACCGTCGGCCTCGCCCGCGCCGGGCTGCGGGCCAGTAAGCGCATCTTTCGCGATATGGAACGCTTCGAACTGCCGCTGCTTATCGTCCACGGCACGGACGACCGGCTCGTGACGACCAGCGGCAGCGAAGAGCTTCATGCGCGGGCCCAATCGCCAGATAAAGCACTCAAGCTCTACGACGGCCTCTTCCACGAGGTGCTCAACGAGCCCGAGCGTCTCGACGTACTCGGTGACATCGCCGATTGGCTGGACAGCCATACACCCGCGGGGCAGGAGTAGGAGGACCGATGCACACCGAGATCTACGAAGCTGACCCGTTCGGCGGCAGCCGGGGCAAACATCTCGCTACCATCCAGTCCGATTACCGCTGGGAGAAAGGCGACGAGCTCTGGGTCCAGGCCGGCAACGACCGCGTGAAGATCCGCGTGACCTGGGTGAACGTGACGGTCAAGGACGGCGAGGTCAGCCGCGAACTGTTGGGGTTGAAGCTCTGAGCGCGCAGACATCCGTGGCCGCGAAGAATAGCCGCCTGCTTCCGGTTGCCGCCGCAGCTATCGGGTTGGCAACTATCCTCGGGGTCGTCTTCCTCGCCTGGTATCTCAACCGTGACACCCTCCCGGCGCCGCCGGCCACCTTTCAGCCGCCCCCGCCAACCGTCCCCTACTACACGTACAACGTGAAGGACGCCGGCCAGGACGGCCTCGTCCTCAGCGGCAAGGCCGGCTCGGCGGACATCCGTATTGCCCGTCCGGCCACCGTGGAAGTCATGGCCCCCGGGACACCCTCGCAGTTGCAGCCGGGCGATTGGGTGAACGTCATCGGGATCATCGACGAAGTGCGCAACTTCTCCATCCGGACGCTCGTCGCCATCCCTGAACACGGCCCGCCCGGCCCGGATGGCGCCGGACGCAGCACTGCCGGCTTCAGTGGTATCGAAGTGCGCGCGGACCCCGCCGAACGGGTCATCCAGGGTGGGGAGGTCATCCGCATTCAGGGCAACCAGGTGACCCTCGCCGGGCCGTCCGGCGAACTCGTCCTCACCGTCTCGGCTCGCGCGCCGCTCTTCCGGATCACTGCCGCCGAACCAGCAGCGATCACCAGCGGCGACCGGCTCGTAGTAGGCGAAGCGCTGGCCGCCGGTGCGAAGCCGCCGGCGGTCCTCGCCGGCAAGCTCACGCCCGCCGTCCCCTGAACGCTTACTCCATCCGCAGCGCCTGGGCGTCCGACGTGCGGTTTACCGTCCGCGTTGCGAACGTGAGCGCCGCGGCGAAGACGGTCAGTACCAGCGCGATGCCGAGGCCAACGAGCAGCCACTGGGTCATCAGGATGAAAGGCGGCTCTACCTTCAGGCCGTCTTCCGTGACGTCCAGGAACGAAAGCATCTGGCGGGCGAGGAACAGGCCAAGGAAGGCCCCAGCGGCCGTCCCGGCCACGAAAACCACCGCGTATTCGAGGGCAAGCATCCTCAGGAGCTGGAGCCGCGAGAACCCCATTGCGTGGACAAGGGCGAACTCCACCCGGCGCCTTGCGACGGCCGCCCGCAGCGAGGCCAGCAGACCCGCGGCGACAAGCGCCATGACCGCGATGAAGGCGAGCATCAGGATGCCGCTCCCGCCAGCCGCGATGAGCGGGTTCTTCTCGTTCCGGTCCAGTGTCTCCTCCAGGCTGAGTGTGCGGTCGAGCCGGGCACTCGATGCCGCCAGAGCTTTCCTGACCGCCTTCACGTCCGCTCCCGGCGCCAGGGTGAGCCAGACCTCCGTCGGCCCGAGCGAACCCCGCCCGAGGAAGTTCGCGGTGTCGCCCCACTCCATCAGCAGGTCCCGGTTCATCACAACCACCGGGCCTTCCCGCGATTGCGTCGTGGGGAAGAGCCCAAACTCGCCCTTTACCGAGACCGGCACCAGCTGGTTCGCGGAGGTCACCACGTAGCCGTTGACGCCGGTCCGGAAGCCGGTGCTCGCCGCGAAGGTCTTGCTCACGAGGATCGGTATCGGCGTGATCTGGCCGTCGATGAAGAACCCACGGGAGTCCTTCGAACTGCCTGGCCGGAAGGTGAACTTGCCGGCAGCCTTCCCGCCGCGCACCTGCTCGGCGGAGACTGCGAGCACATCCTGCGTCTTGTCTCGCGTCTGGAAGGCCGCCCAGCGCAAAGGCCCCTCAAAGTCTTCCACCACGCCAACCGTACCGCTCGAATCGCTCACGGTGATGTCGTCCAGGAAAAGCGGCGGATACTGGATCCCAAACCGGCCCCCCGGTTCGCTGATCAGGACCGAAGTAAGTGTCAGCGGATACGTGGGCTCCTGCGTGAACTTGCCGCTGAACGAACCGCTGCGCTCCACCCACTGCCCACCCGTGTCGAGGTCACCCAGTTCGATGAGGATGTACTGCCCGGCGGCGTCGCGCACCCGCGCCCAGAGCGTCACGAACGCCATTTCGGGGCCACCCTTCACCCACATGGAAAGTGCCCCCGGCTTGCCCGGAAGCACCCGGCCCGGCGTTGAGGTATCAGTTTCGATGAGCCTGAGCAGGTCCGCGAGCGGCTCTTCCGCCAGGTCCTCCCGCGACCAGAGCATCTTCCGCGCCGCCGCCGCGTCCACGGCGAGCAGTTGGAAACTCTGGCCACCGGTCCCCGAGGCGGCGACCTGGCCCTGGCCCCGGTAGACCGACGTTGCCCCTGTCACGCCGGGCACCGCCGAAAGCTCCCTGTCACGTTCCGGTGAATCGCCCACAAGCGGGCCAGTCGCGCTGGAGGAGGCACGCAGGTCCGTGCCCGATTCGAAGTTCGCCCGGTCGGAATACGACCGGTTAACGGTCGCCGTGTAGCTGGACGCGAACGTGCCAACCGCGACCGACATCATGAGCAGCAGGGTGAGCTGTGTGTACTGCGCCGGCGCCCGGACCACCTGCCAGAGCCCGAGCGACACGACCGGCCCGGTCTTTCGCGACGTTGTGGC
>PNKC01000010.1 GCA_013822275.1 Anaerolinea sp.
CGAATCGCTGCCGGGCGTGAGCGTCGTGCTGGAGTCGCTTTTTCGCTAGGGGCGATGCCGGACGGCATACGTTGGAGGAGAGAGGTGCGGCGTATGTCCAGGCCGATTCAGGGCCTCCTGCTCGACCTCGACGACACGATCGTGGACTGGGCCGACTCTGGGACTGCCCTCCTGCTTACCTGTCGAGATATCGCGGCTATCCGGCCGGACCTGGACCACGAGCGTCTGCTCGATGCAAACACGAGCCTCTGGCCCGAATACTGGCGGACGGTGGAGGATGCCTGGACGCTTGGGCGCCTCCCAGGAAGGAGCGTCTCGATAGAGGCCTGGCGGCGCACGCTGCAAAGCTGCGGGTGCGATGACCAGGCCCTCGCCGTCTGGTCGCAAGAGCGCCACTGGGCCCATCGTGCCGAAACGGTCCGCGTCTTTGACGATGTCAGGGTGCTGCTGCAAGCCCTCGCCGGTCGGGTACCGCTGGGCCTCGTCACAAACGGTGCGGCAGATACACAGCGCCACGCACTCCAAAGCCTGGGCCTTGAGGGCCTTTTCGCGACCGTCTTCATATCCGGCGAACGCGGGATCGCGAAACCCGCGCCCGAGGTCTTCGCGATTACGCTCGAGGAGCTTGGTGTAGCCTTTGACAATGCGTGGCATGTCGGTGACAGCGTCCGAACGGATGTCGCCGGCGCCAAGGCGGCGGGCATTACCGCCGTCTGGCTGAACCGGCTCGGGCGGCCGCGGGATCACGTGGGGCCCGCCCCGGACCACGAGATCCGCTCACTTGCCGAGCTCCCCGGATTACTTTCAGGATAGCCCCATCACCTCCGCTAACCGCCGTAACTGACAGCGAGGCCGGCGCGGGCGTCTGACTGGATGCCGTACTGGGGGATTGGGTAGCGAAGGCCGTTGGCGGCGAGGCGCTTCATCGCCGCGATGGCGCGCGGCAAGTACTTTGGCGGCAGGGCCATGAGCAGTTCGTCATCGTTCACGCCACCGTAGCGGCGCTCAGCAAAGCAAGGGATGGCGAGGCTCGGCTCGCCGGTCTTGAGGGCGCGGCCCCAGGAATCGGCGCAGGCGGATTCGCCAACGACGCTCCATTCGAACTTCTTGTAGCCGGACCACTGGAGGCCGTTGATGAGGATGATCATCTGGCCCGGGGTGGCGTACACGAGGCAGATATCTGGCGGGTCCAGGCGGCCGGAGGTGAGCGGCGAGACCGCCATCGCCTGGTACTGCCCGAAGGGGACGCAGTCCATCGCGGCCTGGTGCTGGGCTGAATCTTCGATGGTTTCGAACCAGACGCCGGCCATGTTCTTGCCTGAGAGCCACCGGTCGTCGCGCGGGTGAAGGCCGATGACCGCGCCGCATTGGGCGCCGACCAGGTCGTCACTCGTGATGCCCACAGTCCAGCCAAGCCGCGCCGCCTGGGCGACGATCTGGTCGGTGGTGTGGATGGACTGGGGGCGGCGGATCTTCGGCACGGCCTCCATCTCGGCGACGGTGGCGAACATCTTCATGCCGATGGGGGTAGTCTTCAGGCGGAGGAGCTGGTTGAGTTCGGTGACGAGCGTGGGCCAGTCGTAGGAAGTGGGCTCTTCGGAGGGGATGGCGTCCAGATCGATGGTGGTCATGCGCGAGGGTAGGCGCATTCGGGGAGAAATGTCATCACCCGGCCACGGGGGCCCCGGACGCCTACTTCTTCAAGGGGCGCCGGGCCCATTCCTCCCAGGTCGCCCAGGCGAGCTTGTTTGCCCCATCACTACGGCGGAGGCCGATGTCCTTGAAGACCGCGGAGCCGCCCCCGCTGGCGAAAGAAGGGTCCAGGGCGGCGAACCAGACGACCATCGAGAAACCGAGAGAGTTCGAATCCTGGAGCAAGCGCGCCAGGTAGGCCTGCTGGTCCTCTTCCGTGCCAACGCTGACGTAGCCCTCCACGGGCGCGGAGGCGTAGCCGGTTTCCGAAATGAGGATTTCTCCGTCCCAGCGTTGCTTGAGCTGCGAGTAGTAGTCCGGGCGGATTTCGGCGGCGGAGCGGACACCGCTGAGGAAGGGGTAGGTGCTGATAGCGAGCACATCCATCTTCCCGCGGAAGCGGTCGATCACTTCCCAGTGCGGCGGGTGAATCGCGTCGAAATTCCCTTCCAGGTCTTCCAACTGGAACGTGGGAAACACTTTCGTGCGGGAGTTGTTGTGCTTGGCGGCGTCGTACGCCTCGTTGTAGAGCGAGACGAACGCTTCGAACTGGCGAGGCGTCCGCTCGTAGAGCATGTTGATCTCGACGCCAATGGCCAGGTAGTCCGGCTTGTAGTTCTTTACGACGTGGGTTGTATAAGCGATGAAGGCGGCCCGCAGGCGGGGGTCGTTGAAGCCTTCGTCCTGGCTGATCCCGGCCGGCAAGTTGGCAAGCCGGCTGCGCTGGACGCCGCCGTCCGTGGGGTCAATGGCGTAGAAGCGCGTCAGACCGTTGTACTGGTCCAACAGCGCGGTCTCCTGCCGTGTCGTATCGGCCGTAGTCCTGGAGACCGACCCCCCGGGGAGGAAGTCTTCCCACGGCGGGGTGCGCTGAATGAGCACGACATCCGCGTATTGGGCGGCGGTCGCGAAGGTGCCGACGTAGGCGTCGCTCGTCCGCTCCGCGGGCAGCGTGCTGAATCCCAGGCGAATGGTGCGGGGCTCACCGGCTTCCGGCGGGCGGGTGACGGCGGGCCCGGGCCCGTCTCCCTCGTCCGGACCGCTGTCCGAACCGCAGGCAGAAGCGGCGAAGAACAACGCGAACATGGACACGGCTGCTACAATCACAAGCGCGGGGTGTGGCCGGGAACGGTCAGGAGTGGCCATGCGGGGGATTTTCCTCGGGGCGGTGGTTCTGGGTTTGGTTGCCGGGGGCATCGTTGCCGGGGCGCGGGCCGTCTCCTGGGGTGGTAACGGTGGGGCGAAAGTGGCTGGCGCTCCGGCAGAGGCGGGTTCTGCCAGGGCGACGGTTGAGGCGTTCGCCACGGCGTGGTCAGCCGAAAACTATGAAGCCCTCTTTTTGCTCCTCGACCCGGAATCTCAGCGGGCGACAACGCTTGAGCAGTTCGCGGATACGTACGCTTCGTTCGCTTCGGAAATGACCCGGATAGACCTCCGCGTAACGCCCGGGGAGGTGCGAGGCTCCCAGGCAACACTCTCCGTGAACCTGGCTACAGCCTATTTCGGGCAGTTCGAATATACCACCGTCCTTAACCTGACCAAGACGCCGGCCGCCTGGGCGGTGCACTGGGACCCCTCCGCCATTCACCCGGACATGAGCGGGGGCCAGGCATTCAAGAGCGCGGTCCAGCGGCCGGTGCGGGGTACGATTTTCGACCGCAACGGCGCCCCGCTCGCTGTCACGCGGGACGTGCGCTTTCTGGGGTTGAACCGGAGCGCGGTAGGGGACCGGATAGCGCTGACAAACGCCCTTGTCGCCTTCGGCTTCAGCAAGGAGCAGGTGGACGCGGCGTTTGCCAGCCCTGCCGGCCAATCACAACGCGTACAGGTTGGTCCCGTACCGGATGAGAAGGCCGAGGCGGCATCGACGCAGTTGCGGGGCATCCCGGGCGTGCTCCTCTACTTCGAGTCGCGGCGAGTCCACCCCCTCGGCGCGGCGGCGGCCCACGTCGTCGGATACACACGCGAACTCACGGCGGAGGAGCTGGCCAGGCGTCCGGGTGAAGGCTTGCGCCCGGGAGACCGCGTCGGCGCCACCGGCATCGAAGCGAGCATGGAGGCCGTGCTCGCCGGGAAGGTGGGAAGCGAACTGCGGCTGGTCGATGCGGGCGGGGCGACGGTGAGGACGATCCTCAGCCGCGAGTACGTGGCGGCGAAGGAGGTGAGGACGACGCTCGACGCTCGTGTGCTCCAGGCGGCGGCGGGACGGCTCGGTGAGCGCGCGGGCGCGGCGGTTGTGATCGACCCGCGGACGAACTTCGTCCTCGCTATGAACAGTTCGCCCTCCTTCGACCCGGACGCCTTCGAACGGAACGACCGGGCCGCGCTGGCAGCGATCACCGCCGCGGCGGGCTCCCCGTTGACGAACCGTGCAACCGCGGGGCTGTACTCGGCCGGTTCCACGTTCAAGTTGATCACCGGCGCCGCGGGCCTCGTGTATGGCGGCTACAAGCCGTCTGACCTGCTGGAGTGCGGTGCGGTCTGGCGTGGCGTGGACCCGCCCAGGCGCAACTGGGAAGGCGGGCAGGGATTGCTGACGATCGCCCAGGGGCTCATGCGGTCGTGCAACTCGGTGTTCTATGAAATCGGCCTGACGCTTTACAACGGCACCGAGGGGGCGCTTTCGAAGATGGCGCGCGAGTTCGGCTTGGGGGCGGCGAGCGGCATTGTTGGGCTGGGGGAGGAGGAGGGGCTCGTCCCGGATGCCGCCTGGAAGCGGACGAAGACAGGGCTGCCATGGTACCCGGGGGACGAGGTGAACCTGGCGATCGGGCAGGGGGACCTGCTGATTACGCCGCTTCAACTGGCCAATGCGTACTCCACCTTCGTGAGCAACGCCCTGCGCGCGCCGGTCGTGCTCGCGGGGGAAGAGGCAAAAGTCCGCGGAACCCTGCCCCTGACGCCCGAGCAGAAGGCGCATCTTCTGCTCGGTTTGAAGCTGGTGACCAGCGCCACGGGGACAGCCTCGGCGGCCTTCGCGCTGGCCGGGTACACGGACTTCGCGGGAAAGTCCGGGACGGCGGAGGACGTGGGGACGCAACAACACGTACTCTTCGTGGCGATGTCCCCAGCGAACGCGCCAACGGCGCTCGTGGCAATCGTCCTGGACGAAGGGCAATCGGGCTCGATCGAGGCGGGGCCGATCGCGCGAGACCTGGTGTTGGTGGCGAACAAGCCGTAGCCGTTGGCCAGGAGCATGGCGCCACCGTTGGCCTGGTCAACCGAGAAGTCGGCGAGGCGGCGCCCGCTCCGGCAGATCGCGGTTCTGTGATTGCCCGATGGCCGGTGGCCGACGGCTGGCTCACGCCAGGACTTCGCGGACCATGCCCCCGGCGACCGTCAGGTGGGTGGCGGGGTCGATGAGGATGAAGCTGCCGGTGTCGCGGCTGATGGCGTAGGGGTCGATGAAGACCGGTTCGAGCGTCTTGATGGTGACGCGGCCGATTTCGTTCAAGGGGAAGCACTCGGGCGAGGCCAGGCGCTCGTAGTTCTCAACGTCCAGGCGGTCGTCCAGCGATTCGACCATACACTTCACCCGGCGGGTGGTGTGTTTGATCCAGAACTGCTGCCGCGCGCAGAGGGGCTTGCCGTCGCTCATCCAGCAGAGGTCGGCGGTAAAGCGGGTGGCCGCGGGGGCCGCATGGCCCGAGGCGACGATCATGTGGCCGCGGCTGACGTCGATGTTGTCCGCGATGCGGATGGCGACTGCCGTGCCGCTGTCCGCGGACTCCAGCGACTCGTGGTAGCGGTCGATGCCGGTGACGCGGGTGCGGGCGCCTATCGGCAGGACGGTTACTTCGTCTCCGACGCGCACTTCGCCGGCTGCGATGGTGCCGGCGTAGGCGCGGTAGTCGTGGTACTCGTCGCGCTGGGGGCGAAGGACGTACTGCACGGGGAAGCGGAGGGCGGCGTGGCGCGCCGGGTCCGCCACTTCGACGGTTTCGAGGAACTGGAGCAGCGTTGGCCCTTCGTACCAGGGCATGTTGGTTGAGCGGTCCACGACGTTGTCGCCTGGGGCCGCGGCCACGGGGATGACGGTGACCTGCTCCACGCCAAGGTGGTCCGTGATGGCCCGGAACGCGTCCTCGATCTCATGCAGGCGGTTCTGCGACCAGCCGGCGAGGTCCATCTTGTTCACACAGAGGGCGAAGTGGCGGATGCCGAGGAGCGAGCAGATGGCAGCGTGGCGGCGGGTCTGGGAGACCACGCCGTTGCGGGCGTCGACGAGGATGAGGGCGAGGTCGGCGGTGGAGGCGCCGGTGACCATGTTGCGGGTGTACTGCACGTGCCCGGGCGAGTCGGCGATGATGAACTTCCGCTTCGGCGTCGCGAAGTAACGGTAGGCGACGTCGATGGTGATGCCCTGCTCACGCTCCGCACGGAGGCCGTCCGTGAGGAGGGCGAGGTTCACTTCCTCCAGGCCCTGGGCCTCGCTCGCACGCTGGAGGCTGGCCATGGTGTCTTCGAAGACCTGCTTCGAGTCGTAAAGGAGGCGGCCGATGAGGGTGCTCTTGCCGTCGTCCACGGAACCGGCGGTCGCGATGCGGAGGAGATCCATCTAGAGCGCCCCCAACGCAGCTTCCAGGCAGATCGCCTCTCGCCGCATTGCGCCCTCATCCGCCAACCCCTTCTCCCGACCCGGCGGGAGAAGGGGAGCGGTCTGGAAGGAGAGTGTCCCCCCTGGGCGAAGCCGCATTCGGCGCAGCATTAGAAATAGCCCTCCCGCTTGCGGTCTTCCATGGCCGCTTCGCTGAGGTGCGCCCTCACCCCCTGCCCCCTCTCCCGACCCGGCGGGAGAGGGGAAACGGAACTTGGCCGAAAGCGGTAAGTTGGCCACGCCGACTCCGGATTGTCGAGGGGGCAGGTCGCGTTGCACGGGGGAATTCTCACTCGCGAGCCCATTCTCCTCCTTGGGCGGAAGGACGATGAGCGAGGGGGAGCGATGGCTACTCCGTGACTGCGGCGAGTTCGGTGGTGTGAGCACTAGAAGTAGCCCTCCCGCTTGCGGTCTTCCATGGCCGCTTCGCTGAACTTGTCGTCCGCGCGGCTCGCGCCCCGTTCGGTGATACGGGCGACAGCGACCTCGGCGATGACGTCGTGGATGGTCGAGGCTTCGGAGCGGAGGGCGGCGGTGCAGGTCATGTCACCAACGGTGCGGTAGCGGACGCGTTCCTTGAACGTCTTCTCCTGCGGGAGCATCTGGAGGTAGGGGCTGACGGACATGAGCATGCCGTCGCGTTCGAAGACTTCGCGTTCGTGGGTGAAGTAGATGGAGGGGACTTCGAGGTCCTCGCGCTCGATGTAGCTCCAGATGTCGAGCTCGGTCCAGTTGGAGAGGGGGAAGACGCGCATGTGCTCGCCCTTCATGTGCATCGCGTTGAAGAGGTGCCAGAGTTCGGGGCGCTGGTTGCGCGGGTCCCACTGGCCGAAGTCGTCGCGGAAGGAGAAAACGCGTTCCTTGGCGCGGGCCTTTTCCTCGTCGCGGCGGGCGCCGCCGAGGGCGGCGTTGAACTCGTGTTTCGCGATCGTGTTGAGGAGGACGGGCGTCTGCAGGCGGTTGCGGGAGGCGCGGACGCCACGCTCTTCGACCAGCTCGCCACGGTCGATCGCCTCCTGGACGGAGCCGACGATGAGTTTCGCGCCCAGCTCGGCGACGCGCCTGTCGCGGAAGGCGAGGACTTCGGGGAAGTTGTGGCCGGTATCAACATGGACGACCGGGAAGGGGATCTTCGCCGGCCAGAAGGCCTTTTCGGCGATGCGCAGGAGGACGATGGAATCCTTGCCGCCGGAGAAGAGGAGGGCCGGGCGTTCAAATTCGGCGGCGACTTCGCGCATGATGAAGATGGCCTCGGCTTCGACCGTGTCCAGGTCCGAGTGACGGGCGGCGGGAAGTGTGGCCTGTTCCAGGGTCATCCGTTTCTCCACCTGTTTTCGGGTGCGCCTCGAAGGCCACAGCCCGGGTCCCCCTCCGTGTGCAGCACTGGGCACACGAGCGGGGTGTGCGGGAGTTGGCGGCCTGTGAGAAGGGGCAGCCGGGGGGTTCCGCGCAGTTAATAGTCGAGAAGTTGACCGAAAAAGTCAAGTATAGGCCATGAAGACGGCCAGATCGGCAAGAGGCTTGTGGCGGGCGCGGATTGACGGTACAAGAGGGGATTCCCGTTTCGCAGCCGTCCGTCGCAAGCCGCTCACGGCACCGGACAGGCTCGCTCGGGAATGGAAGAGGGGCAACGTGGCCACAGACGAGGAACTCAAGGGACAACAGAAGAAGATCTGGGGTGGAGCAGCCGCCGACTGGGAGAAGTGGGACGACTGGTTCGAGGAGCAGCAGGTGCCAGTGACGGACTGGCTCTGCACGAACGCCGGCCTGAAGCCCGGGATGCAGGTGCTGGACCTGGCGGCCGGCACGGGCCAGCCCGGGTTCACCGCCGCCGGGCGAGTCGGTTCGACCGGACGGGTGGTCTCCAGTGACTTTGCCCCGGAGATGGTCGCGGCGGCAACTCGTCTGAGCCAGCGCAAGGGCATCACCAACGTCGAGCATAAGGAAGTCGACATCGAGAACATCCCCTTCCCGGACGCGAGTTTCGATGCCGTGACCTGCCGGTTCGGGCTGATGTTTTGCCCCGATCCGGCAAGAGGCGCGGCGGAGATCGCCCGCGTGCTCAAGCCCGGCGGGCGCTTCGGGCTTGCGGTGTGGGATGTGCCGGCGCAAAACGCCCAGTTCACATCGTTCACGAGTGCGCTCGCTGAGATCGCGCCGCCGCCGCCGCCGAACCCCAGTGCTCCGGGGCTCTTCCGTCTCGCCGCACCGGGGGAGTTCGACTCTGTGTTGCGCGCCGGCGGGTTCGTTGATTTCAAGATCCAGTCGCTGGCCACGGAGTGGGAGTTCAGCTCGCCCGAAAACTACTGGGAGATCATGACCGAGCTGGCAGCCCCACTGAAAGCGGCCGCCGCTACATTGCCGCCAGAGACGCTTGCCCGGCTGAGGACGGCGGTCATCGAGGGGCTCCGCGCACGGCATGGCAGTGGCCCGCTGCGGCTGCTGGCTACCCCGCTCTGCGCGACTGGCCAGAAGTAGCACTCAACCCGGCCTGGAGATGGCTGAAGGCGGCTGGAGGCCGGGATGTCTTCCAGGCTCGGTGCCGCGAGTTGAGCCTCGTCTCCCGCTTCAGGCGTGGCCCGGCCACGCACCCCAACCGTACCGGCCCCATGGGGCCCGCGTGATGCGGTCAGCGTCACACCCACCACAAAGACATCAGGGGCCAGGACGATCAAGGTGGCCGACGCGACCTGCGTTTCGAACAGGGTGCCGGGGACTGTGACGTATTCAGCAATAACGGGCTCGTTCGCGACGCAACTGACCGTCAACGGCGAAACGAAGACCTGCAGGTTCAACTGGGTGCCAGGACCGTGACCACTCGCAGCCAATGGGGAGAGGAAGCAAGATCGTGACCGTGATGGCATTCGGTTCGAACGTGCGCCAGCAGTGGGCCAACCGGCCCGGTCTGCGGCGCTGGGGCGGCGAGCTCATCTCCTGGTTCGCCATCGCCCTCCTGGCCGCCGCGGTCACCGGGCTGGTGTTCGTGGCGCTGACGCCGCGGCTCTTCGGCTGGCAGTTCGTCGTCGTCGCGGGCGGGAGCATGGAGCCAGCGGTGCCGTTCGGCAGCGTCGCCGTGATGGAAGACGTCCAGCCCTCCGAGCTGCGAGTGCGCGATATCGTCATGTTCCGCGAGGGCAACGGGAAAGTCGTGACGCACCGGATCGTCGCCATCTCCGATGACGGCCGGACGCTGACCACCCAGGGCGACGTGAACAACGCGCCGGATGAGACCAGGGTGCCGGTCACGGCGGTGCAGGGGCGATTCCGCTTCGCGGTGCCGGAAGTGGGGCGGTTCGTGCGCTGGATGGGGACGCAACAGGGCTTCGTGACGCTGATCCTCGTCCCCGGCCTGACGATTATCGTGCTCGAACTTCTGTCAATCGGGCGGACTTTGCGGCAGAAGCCACCGGCGGCCTGACCTGGCGCTGACCGGAGCGGGAGTGCCGTGGTCGTCTGGGCGATGGCGCCCGACTCGGCGACGCTCTGTCCATGGCCAAGGCTCTGCGGCTTTACCAGGCGACGGTGTTCAAGGACCTGCTCCAGGGCATGGGCCGGGCGCCGGGCGAAACGTTCACCGTGATGTTCCCGCGCCAGGCGGGCAAGAACGAGATCTCGGCGTTCCTGGTGGCGGCGCTGCTGGCGAAACACGCGAAGGGTGGGGGCACGGTCGTCGTCTGCGCACCCACGTTGCACCCGCAGGCGGCAATCAGCCTGAATCGCACGGCCCACCTGATGACGGCGGCGAGGAGGCTTCTGGGCAAGGGCGCTATCACCAGGGGGCGCGACGGCAACGTGCTCTGCCTGGGCGCCGCCTCGGCGGTGTTCCTGAGCGGCTCGCCGGAAGCGCACGTGGCCGGGCACACCGCATCCCTCGCGATCATCGCCGATGAAGCGCAGGAGTTGGACGAAGCCTGGTTCAACCGCCAGTTCCGGCCGATGGCGGCATCCACAGGCGCGCCGACGGTGATGCTGGGGACGCCGTGGGACGGCCACACGCTGCTCGAGAAGGCGGTGAAACTAAACCTGGAGCGGGATGCCCGGCCACCCACAGGCGAGCCGGTCAAGCGTCACTACCAGGTGAGCTGGCAGGACGTCGCGGCTGCGCGGAAGGTGTACGGGCGCTACGTGGAGCAGGAGCGCGAACGGCTGGGCGCTCACCACCCGCTCTTCCTCAGCCAGTATGAACTCGTCACCGCGGAAGACACCGGGCGGTTGTTCCGCGGTGGCCAACTGACTGCGCTGGCTGGCGCCCACCCGCGGCTGGACACACCGATGGTGGGCGAACGCTACGTTGGCGGGCTCGACTTCGGGGGCGACGGGGGCGATGCCGACGCGACCGTGTTGACTATCGCCCGCGCGGCCGGCGAGCGCTGCGAGGTGGTTGCCCACGTCTCCTGGCAGGGGGCGGATTTCGGTGTGCTGGAAGCCGGGGTTATGGCCGAAGCGACACGTTGGCGCCTGGAACGGCTCTGTGCCGATTCCACGGGGCTTGGCGCGCCGATTGCGGCAAGGGTGGCCGCGCAGTTGGGCGACCGCGTTATCGAGCGCGTGGTGTTCACCGCTCAATCGAAGTCGGAACTGGGGTATGCGCTGCTGGCGGCGGCGAACACAGGGCGGATCACGCTCCATAGCGATGACGGTTCGCCTGAACTGGGGCGTTGCCTGCGGCAGCTGCGGGAATGCCGGGCGGGCTACCGGCTGAATCGCCAGATGTGGTGGGAGGCGCCACCCGGCGGCCACGACGACTACGTGGCGAGCCTCGTGCTCTGCCTGCGGGCGGCCGAAGGGCTGGGGCCAAGCAGGATGGCGCGGGGGCGGGGGCGGGCGTCAGAGTGAGCGATGCAGCCCCCTGTGGGGTCCGAAGACGCCTGGGCCGACGAGCGATTTCTTTCCCTCACCTTTCTGAAGTAGTATTGGCCCGCCGGTTGGGCATCCGCAAAGCGAGCCGGCGAAGCTGGAGGGAAAGCAGTACATGAACCTGACCTCAACCTGGCGAGGGCGTGGAGCACTCGCCGCCATCCTGGCGACCGCGGGCCTTGGGCTCGCCCTGGTGCTCGCATCGGCACCGCCAACCTCGGCGCAAACAGCGCCATCCGCGAACATCAAGCAGATCACCCTTACCGGTGGCGAAGAGAACCCGCCAACAACGGCGAACGCGATCGGCTACTTCAGCGGGACGCTGACCGACGGGAAGCTTGAATTCGACCTCAGCGCAGTTGGCCCGGAACTGACGGCGGCCCACATCCACGCCGCCGCAAAGGGCGCCAACGGCGCGGTCGTCGCCTTCCTCTTCGGGCCGGCGGACCCTGCGGTGGGCGCGCTGCACCCTACGGGGACGATCACCCAGGCGAACCTCGTTGGGCCCCTGGCGGGGAACTGGAAGGGCTTCGCCGACGCAATGGCCAAGGGCGAGCTCTACGTGAACGTCCACTCCAAGGCGAACCCGGGTGGCGTTATCCGGGCACAGATCCCCGCCACCACACTTACGCCTGCCGCGCCGAAGACGGGGAACTCGGCTGGCTCGAACGGGCCAATCGGCGCCACGCAGGGCGCGGGCGTGCTCCTGCTCGTCGTGGCCGCGGGCGCGTTGGTGGTCGTGATGGCAAAGCGCCGGGCGTAGGCGCCCGGAGTGGCGAAAACCATCGGGGGAGGTAGCGGGCAATAGCCGCTGCCTCCCCTCTCCATCCGTCCGCTGGCCCCTGGCGCGGATGCGACGGCCCGGCTGGCGGCGTGTTCGAAAAGCGGCGCGGGGATGGGTTTCGCCAGGCTGATTCGCATCTCGCCCCGTTTGTCATATCATGCGTGGCATCACGAAACGCGGCCGGAACGACCCGCCGCCAGAAGGAAAGTCTTTGGAACTGCAAAACGCCGTCATCGTCGATGGGGCACGCTCGGCATTCAGCCGCGGCGGCCGTGGCAAACTCGTCGCAACCCGCCTGGATGAAGCTGGAGCAACCGTGCTTCGCGCGCTCCTCGAGCGCAACCCGAAGGTGCGCCCGGAGATGATCGAAGACATCGCCCTTGGCAACGTTGGTGGCGCCGGGGAACTCGCTGGCATCGGCGCGGATACGGTAGCCCGCCTCGCCGGCCTCCCGGCGGAG
Source organism: Anaerolinea sp. (assembly GCA_013822275.1). GTDB lineage: Bacteria > Chloroflexota > Dehalococcoidia > Tepidiformales > Tepidiformaceae > PNKC01. Next base: position 12,391 of record PNKC01000010.1, read on the forward strand.
ATCTCCGCCGTTGACAGCAACCGTCAGTGCGGGTCGTCGATGGAGACGCTCCACCGCGTCGCCCAGTCGATCATGGTGGGCGCCACCGAATGTGGCGTGGCCCTCGGCATCGAGCGCATGGGCCGGAACCTTGGTGGCGGGCCTCGCGGCGCCACAACGCGCATCACGGAGTTCAATCAGCGCCGCCTCCAGCAGACACCGCTCCAGCGGAACATGGCTGCGAACCACTTCGAAGACTTCAGCGTGAAGTTCCAGGACGAAATCCTCGACTACTCGCCGGTACTCTCCATGCCCCAGACCGCCCAGAACGCGGCCGAGGTTTACGGCCTGAGCCGCGAAGAGATGGACCAGTTCGCCGTGGAGAGCCACCGCAAGGCCGTGGCCGCCTACGAAGCTGGCTTCTACAAGCGCGAGATCATCCCGCTTGAAGTGGAAGAGCCGGTCTTCGACGCGGAAGGCAACTGGGTGGAGGCCGAGCGCGGCAAGACGTCGATCTTCGACCGGGACGAATGCATCCGCCCGGGCACGAACATGGAAACGCTCGGCCAGCTTCCCGCGATCAAGGGCATCGTCAGCCCGACGGGCCAGGAGATCCGGATCACCGCCGGCAACAGCTGCCCGACGAACGACGGCATCACGGCCGCCATCATCATGAGCGAGAAGCGGGCGCTGGAGCTCGGCCTCGAGCCGCTGGCGCGCATCATTGGCTTCGGCATCTCCGGCGTGAAGCCGCAGGTGATGGGCCTTGGCCCCATCCCTTCAACGCGCAAGGCGCTTCGCCACGCAGGCATCACGGCCGACCAGATCGACCGCGTTGAGTTCAACGAGGCGTTCGCCGCGCAGGTCATCCCGTCCTGCAAGGAACTCGGCATCCCGCTGGACCGCGTGAACGTGAACGGCGGCTCGATCGCCCTTGGCCACCCGCTCGGCGCGACGGGCGCCCGCCTGGTGCTCACGGTTGCGCACGAACTGCAGCGCAGCGGCGGCCGCTACGGCCTCGCCACGCAGTGCATCGGCGCTGGCATGGGCATCAGCACGATCATCGAGCGCATCTAGTCTTCTCGCTTCGAGACGACCCAAGGAGACGGGGCCGGGCAACCGGCCCCGTTCTGTTTGTGTGCGTACCGCGGACTAACCCCACCGGGTTCGATGTATACTTGGGCGATGACCGCAAAGCAGGTTCGAATGCGACAGAACTCGCCCGGTGACCAGTTGCGGCCAACCGTTGCTGGCGACCGACCCGAGTGTGAGCCCCTCTCCGAGGACGAAGCCTGGGAACTGTATGTGCGGTGCGCCCGAGACGAGCTCGGCCTCACGCCAGACGAGTTCGAACAAGCGTGGGCACGCGGCGACTTCGAAGAAGGCCCGGGGCACTCGGCGGGCGTGGGTGTCTGGATGGTACGGGCGAGCCGGCCAGCGCGCCCAGCCTGACCGATGCCCCGAACGACTCCGCGAGCCGTTATCGCAGACCACGTGGAGCAGTTGAGCCTGACCTTGTCCGTAGTGACGAAAGCGACGTTCGTTCACCGGTTTCCGAACGCTGCAGACGGCGAGGCTGTGGTGGTCGCAAACCAGGGTGCGGCCTTCCCGCTCTCTGGCCGGGCTCGGCGACTGGACGTCGTGCTCCGTTTGCGTTTGGCGCCCATAACGACCGGTGGAGCCGGGGAGATGACCGCTCGCCTTACGTCGTACGTCTATCAGCTCAGCGCAGCGGGCGGAGCCGAGATCCTTGCTTACCATTGGCACCCCGGCAGCGCCGAGGCGCGCCCACACCTCCACATCAGCGCCGCAGCGGGAAGCGTTCTCCCCGAACTGCAGCGCGCCCACCTGCCCACGGGAAAGGTAGAGTTGGCGGAATTCATCCGCTTGCTGGTCCGGGATTTCGGCGTCCGGCCGTTGCGGAAGGACTGGAGGCGCGTCCTCGGGGTCTCCGCGCAGCCGTAACCATCGTGTGCGCCCCCGTCTCGCCTCGTTGGCGGCACCTGAAAGCGCCCGGCGAGCCTACTCCGCTGCTTCCGCCGCAACATCCCCGATCGCCTCGCCGAGCCGCTCCGCGATGGAGTCCAGGTCGGCTTCCGTCAGCACAGTGCTGAGCGACATCAACCCGCGGGCGGAGAGGTAGACGCCACGGTTCATCGCCGCAAGGTGAAAGAGTCCGTTCTTCTCGTTGACGGCGCGGGCAGCCTCGGGGTCCGGGCTCGCCGCGTTGAAGGTGATGTGGAGCAGTGAGCCGATCCGGCGGACCGTGACGTCCAGCGCCGCCGCCGCGGCGGCAGCCTTCAGCCTGCCATCCAGCTCTTCCGCCTGGCCGGCCATGATGGCGATGCGCTCCGGGGTGAGTTCGCGCACGGAGACAACGCCCGCCGCCGTGGTAACAGGGTTGCCATTGAACGTGCCGGAGTGGCTGAAGACGCCGCGCCGCGGGTCGAGCAGGTCCATCAGGTCGCGCCGCCCGCCGATGGCGCCCACCGGGAACCCGCCGCCGATCAGCTTCCCGAACATCGTCAGGTCCGGCCTGATGCCGAGCTCCTTCTGGTAACCGCCGGTGGACATGCGGAAGGTAATCACCTCATCGAGCACGAATACGGCGCCAGCCTTGCTTGCCGCCGCCTGGACACGTGTGAAGAATTCGGGCGGGGCGTAGCCGATGCCGCCGGGCGCCCCTTCGAGGAAGACGGCCGCAATCTCGTGGCCCCGCTCGGTCAGGACAGCCTCGAAGCCCGCCGCGTCACCCCATTTGGCGGTCAGCGTATGTTCCCAGGCGGGCGCGCTGGCGCCACCGGCGACGAACGCCTCGTGGCTGCCGTGATAGCCTCCGCGTGCCATCAGGAGCTTGGTGCGGCCCGTCGCCGCGCGAGCGACCTGGAGGGCGAGCATCCCCGCCTCCGTTCCGGAGTTGCAGAAGCGCACCGAATCCACGGAGGCAACGCGGTTTGCCAGAAGTTCGGCCAGTTCCACCTGGTGGAGGTTGCGCGCGGGCCAGGCGGTTCCGCGACGGATGGCGTTCGTGGCGGCCTCGACAATCGGCGCGTAGTTGTGGCCGTGGACGAGGCTGGTGTAGTTGCAGATCACGTCGAAGTACTCGTTGCCGTCCAGGTCCCAGACGCGTGCGCCGTCGCCCCGGACGAGGGTGAGGGGGTAGGGCGCGTGGTAGCCGGCGGCGCGCGTTTCGCCCGCGGGCATAACGGCTTCGGCGCGCTCGCCCAGTTCACGCGATGCGGGCGTACGGGAGAGATAGGTGTGGTGGATGCGCATGGTGTTCCAACCGCTGAGGTTGCGGGCATCTTGCCACATTGCGGGTGGGTCCGAACACGGGGCTCTCCGAACTGCTGGCATGGCTGGTACAATCGACGAATGCCCAGCACCGTCCAGTTGACCGCCATCATCGAACGCGAGGGCGACCTGTTCTCCGCGCTCTGCCCTGAACTCGATATCGCGAGCGCGGGAGAATCCGTGGAGGACGCGCGCAAGAACCTCGTGGAGGCGCTTGAGCTGTTCTTCGAATCGGCTGAGCCGGAAGAGGTTGGCAGGCGCCTGGCAACCGAGGTGTACGTCACACACCTTGAGCTGGCCATTGGGTAGGCTTCGACCCCTCACGGGCCGAGAGGTATGCGAGATACTTGAGGCTCACGGGTTTCGAGTCGACCGGCAGCGCGGCAGCCATGTCATCATGAAGCGCTCCCTGCCGCCCCCGTCCCGGACCGTCCCCGTGCCACTGCACCGCGAAGTTCCGGCGGGCACGTTGCGATCCATCATCCGCCAGTCCGGCCTCGCCTCCGAACTGTTCGAGTTTCCCGCGTAGCGCATCACGGCAATTGCGTAAGCGTGGGCTGCGGGTCCACCACCGGCGCACGCCGCAGTGTTTCGGGCATGCGGAACAAGATCAGGAGTGCGCCGAACATCCCCACGCCGCCCATGAAGACCGACGCCCCGCCGAGGGTGACCAGCGCCGTAAGCCCCGCGACCGCGAGCGGGCCGCCCGCCGTGCCGAGGTCGCCGCAGAGCCGCCAGGCGCCGAGGAACTGGGCCCTGCCTATCGCGGGTGAGAAGTCCGCGCCCAGGGTCATGATGATCCCACTGCCCAGCCCGTTGCCGAAGCCGATGACGAGCCCGACAGCCGTGATCGACCAGAACTCGCCGGTCAACGGCAGCAGCACCATGCCAACCGACATGATGGTGAGGCAGGGGATGGCGACGGACTTGCGCCCCCAGCGGTCCATCGCGCTGCCCGCCGGGTAGAAGAGCGTCATCTCCATCGCCATCGAGATGCCGAAGATGAGGCTGACCTGGGCTGCATCGAGGCCGATGTGGGCTGCCCACAACGGGAGGACGCTCTGGCGAGTCGCTCGCAGGGACTGGATCGCGATGGCGCCCACGCCGGCGGTGAAGAATACGGACGCGTTCTCGCGGACCACTCGCGTGAAGTTGATGTGCTCATGCGCGGCTGCCGGCCCGTCGTCGCCATCCCGCACGTAGATGAGGAGGAATCCGCATGCCGCCGCGGCGGTGATGATGTGGAGGTAGTAGGCGCCATCCAGCCCGAGCAGCATCGCCGCGACAACGCCCGCGAACGGCCCAACGAAGCTGCCGACGCGGTTGAGGCCCCCGAGCGTGGAGAGCGCACGGCCGCGCAGTTCGATGGGGACGGACTCGCTGACGTAATTGAGGCGGGCAAGAAGCCAGACGGACCAGCCACACCCCATGAGGAACGTGAACACCCCGAACAGCCACGGCGAAGGGCTCCACGCCGAACCGGCGAGCGACACGACGACGATGACTGTCCCGGCGGCCATCGCCCGGCGTTCGCCGAAGCGTGAGACGAGCCATCCCGCCGGGACATCGAAGACGAGGACGCCGATCCCGCGCAGGGCAACAATGAAGCCGGCGACAGCGAGGCTCGCGCCCAGGTCCTTCGCCGCCAGCGCCACGATGGGGATAACCGCGCCCTGCCCGACTGCGAACAGGAACGTGGGAAAGTAGACGGAAAGCATGAGCGAGCGGAGCGTTGGTGCGCGCGAAGGGGTTCCGGCTGGCTGCATGAGCAGACACTACCCTCGCGAGGGACCGTGCGCCACGCGGGGCCTCTGAGCCTCCAAGGTTCCACCACAGCGTCAGCCCGGGAGGTACGTCCCGGCTGACGCAAGGCTCTTCTGGAGCAAGCCAACATCCAGTCCGGCGGCCGATGTCCCCGCGCCGAAGCTCAGGGCCGCGGCGGCGCCCGCCGCTTCGCCGGTGGCGAAACAGGCCGGGATCTCCTTGGTCGCGTGGTGTGTGCGGTGATCGACGGAGATGCAGCGGCCCGCGACGAGGAGGTTGTCCAGCCCCCTGGGGAGGAGCGAACGATAGGGGATGTTGTAGACGGAGCCGTACTTGGTCCAGTGGCCCGTGACGGCGATCGTGTCATCGAAAGGCGCGGTGTCCAGGTCGTCGCGGGAGAGCACGTAACGGCCGTCCAGGCGGCGCGACTCCGTGATCCCGAGGGTCGCGGCGAAGCCGGCGAGGTAGGCGTCACGGAAGCCCGGCTCCTTGTCGCGCAGGCGGTCAAGCTCGGCGCGCACGAGCCGGCGGCATTCGACCTCGGCATAGGTCAGGTCATCCGGGTTGGTGGCGTCGATGTCGTGGGCGATGCGTTCGGCCGCGCCCCAGGGGTGCAGGTAGCCGTTTGCGTTGGGTGTGCGGTAATAGGAGAAGCGGGCGCTGGAGGCCTCGGCCGCGGCGATGTCCACGTTCGCCGTGCGGAACCAGAGCCAGGGGTGGATGCGCTCCGATTCGAAGGGCTCCCCGGCAAGGGCGACGATGTCGGCGTCGCCGGTGCAATCGATGACCGTCTTGCAGGCCACGGCTTCGCGGCCGGCTTTAGATTCGAAGATGACGTGCGTGAGCCGATTTCCTTCTCGCTGCACCCCAACAGCCCAGCGGTGGAAGCGGAGGTCGACGCCGGCTTCGATAAGGAGCTGGTCGGCCTCGACCTTGAACTCCTCCGGGTCATAGGCGACGGAGTAGCGGACGGCATGGGGCCCGCTGCCCCAGACGAGGCCATAACGCCGGTAGCGTTCGATAAGGGCGGCATCGGGCGAACCCCATTCGTCTTGGGGTGGGAAGTAGCAGGCGCTGCGCGCCTTCAGCCGTTCCACGAACTCCTGGCAGAGCCCGGCGATGACCTGCTTGCCGCGGCCATCGTCCATGGTGAGCAGGAGGACGATGAGTCCGTTCGTGGCCAGCCCACCGAGCGAGCCGTAGCGCTCGACCAGCATCGTCTTCGCGCCGCGGCGGGCACTGGCGACGGAGGCGGCCACGCCGGCGGAACCGCCGCCAACCACAAGGACATCGCATTCGGCGATGACCGGGGTCTGGCGCTGCGGCTCGGTGATCGTGGGAGGCATGGTTACGCTTCCAACCCCATCCACTCCCGGACGGCGGTCCGGAAGGCGACGCGGTTATCCGTGGGGACGTTGTGGCCGGCGTCCGGGATTTCGACGAGTGTGCCGTTGGGGAAGGCGGCGATCGTCTCCCTGGCTCCCTCCGGGGAGAGGATGTCGCTGAGGGCGCCGCGGATGAGCAAGGTCGGCGCGGTGAACTTTCGGAGGAGCGCCATGGTCTCGGCGTTCGTCTTGCGCCGCTGTTCCATCTGCTCCGGCGAACCCATCCGCTTGCGCAGCGCAGGGTCGAACTTGTAGACGATCGAGCCATCCTCCTGCGTACGGAAGCTGTGCATCGCCTGGCGCATCATCGTGGCGGGGTCGAAGCCGGGCAGCAGGCCCTTGAAGTGCTCGATCAGCTCGTCTTCATTCGCGAAGGTATCCTTCGCGAGGGCGCGCTGGACCGAGTTATCGGGGCGCGGCATCGCGCTCAGGCTGAGGCCTGCATCGACCACCACCAGGCGTTCGACCCTCTCCGGGTGATGGGCTGCGAACTGCATGCCAACGCCGCCGCCCATGGAATGCCCGACGATGGTCAGCTTCTCGAGTCCCAGGGCGTCCGCGAAGGCGAGCAGGTCCTTGGGCATGGAATCCGGCGGGTAGGATTCGGCCCAATCGGAATCGCCATGGCCGCGCTGGTCCAGCGCGTAGACGTGGAAAGCGTCGCGCATGCGGACGGCGAAGCCATCCCAGTAATGGGCGTGAAGCGAGATGCCGTGGAGGAGGATGAGCGGCGGCAGTCCCTCGGGGCCCCAATCCAGGTAGTGAAGGGTGATGCCGTTGACCTGCAGGGTCCTGTCGGCGGGCTCAATGCGGGCGGTAGTCAAATCAGGCACCCTCGCCGGAGTGGAATGTGGGCGCAGTCTACAGTGCCCTGGGCGTCCGGGTGATGAGTGGGCCGCCGTGCGGGCCACTCACGCGGGATCAGGCGCCAGTACAACGCCTGCGTGCCCCGCCAAAGTGGCGCGAATTTCAAGAGGTATTTGCCCGTCTTCGTCGTAGCCCGGCGGCGTGGCGGAGACATGGAAGTTTCCGAAAACGGGATCATCCGGATCACGTCCCGAACGACCGTGAATCCTAAACCGCGGATGGCCCGGGTTTGAACCGAGACAACTCCCCATCCCGCGGAAGGCGCGGCCCTCGCCAGAGCATGGGGATCGAACTCTACCGGCCTCGTAAAACGACAACGCCACCTCCGCTATGGAGGTTCGCAAATTGAAAGAGCCAGCCTTCACCCGCCCGTTGCGGTCCACCCGGCCCTGGCCTACCCGGCGGAGGAGCCATACCTCCGGCCCTGGCTGGTCGGACTCAGGCTGCGCGCTCAACTTCCTGCACGACTTCAGTATCAGACGCGTCCGGATTCGCCCAGAGTGTCACGCCCTTCGAATCCTGGACAACGACCGCCGTGCGGCCTGAGGCCGGTGCGACATCAATAGTGATGAACCGGCCGTGCGGACTGGCAGTGATTTCGATGGTGCCATCATCCGCCACGAAGACTTCGAACATTGACGCGTCATCAATCGCAATGACGAGCCTGGTAAGGAGGCCCATAGCCCTGGTCTTTGCAGCCGGCGAGGGCACGTCGAGCTGCTGCGCGGCCGAGAGGCCGATTGCGCGCTCAAGTTACCCGACCAGGGCTGCCTGCTTATCCACAGTTGTCACTGGCGAGCCTCCACGACGGGCGCGCGGCTCAGCTTTAAATCCTCGGGTCTCGCTCTGTCCACGAGGTGCATGATAAGCGCGCCAGCGGATAGCGCCAGTTAACGGCGGTCGATGGCACCATCCCTCCCGCCCTTTGGGCTCCGGCCCTTATTCGTCGCCGGCGAAGGCCGATGCAACCCTGTCCAGCGCGATCACGTCCTCGTCGCCGCTTTCGGGAAGGTGGCCGATGAACATGAGGGCGCCATTGGTGCCCGCCACGACGTAGCCGCCCTTTGCCTGGAGGGTGGTGCGCAGCGCGAGCGCAGCCGCCTGCGCCGCCGTGCCATCTTCGAACAGGTACAACCCGATCGAAGCTGCGAGGCCCTCGGCAGCCAGCCCCAGTCCCGCGAGGGCCCCGGCCGGTTGCCACGGCGGGGGAGCGGCAGCAAGCGCCACGCCCGCCCTCTTCAGAGAAAGGAGGCTGCGTGCGCGGCCGAATGTCGCTGCAACGTCTTCGAGGGTGGTCATCCAGCAAGCCTCATGATCACGGCGGGGTTGTTGGTGGCGTTGTCGGAGTCACGGGAGTCACGGGCGCCGGAGGGTCCAATTGCGTCGTGGCTTTGGACCACTCCCCGGCCTTGGTGTGACCTATCAGTGTGCCCCAGTTGCGGACGCTGTCCGTGTATTTCTTCTTGAGGTCCGCCACCTTGCCATCGAAGTTGGCCGCGGCGACCGTCGCCTCGCCCATGAGGTCAACGAACTTCTTGGCGAACGCGTAGTTGCTTGCGTAGTTCGACCGCACGACAGGCGGGTCCAGGCTGTCGCAGATCTTGCGGGTGAAGTACTCGGTAATGCCTTCGTTGAAGGCCGACCCGATTTCGTTGATAAGGTCGTTTGGGGCGTACTTGTGCATCCCCTCGTGGATGATCGTGCCCGGGTTGCCGCGGTCCTTGTGGATGAAGATCCGGTCCGCTTCGTTGTCCACAAACGCGTTGGTCGTCGCCTCTTCGCCGTCGTCGCCGAACTCGCGTTCGTAGGCCATCGTCCAATCGGCCCCATCAAGGACAGCGACCTGGCCCGAAACCTTGCGCCCAGCTTTCACCGCGCCGGCAGTATAGGCCGAAAGCTTTTCAACGATCAGCTTGTCCGCTTCCTCCGCCGACTTGTGGGCCACGGACCCGGTCTTCTTCACGCGAAGGGCGAGCAAGAGTGACAGGTAATCAGGGGCAGCCAGCTTGGTCTTTGCCTTGGCCATCAGGGTGGCATCGCTGGAGATGGTCTCCCGATCCGGCTGGCTGGCGCCGTCCAGGAATCCTCTCAGTTGCGCAAGCGTTGGGGTGTGATCCGCGATGGCGGTGCTGAACCGGTCCTTCACTGGTTTCTTGCTGTCTCCGAGCAAGTCGTCAACGGCATCGCGCTGGACGGCCCCTGGCGCGGCGACGAGGATGCGCTGGACATGCTGGTTCCCGTGCGTCCGCTGCAGGGCGGTGAGCGTCGCGGCCGCGGTCACCGGCTGGCGCCCAAGCTCCACCTGTGCCGGGGCAACCGGCTCTGGCTGGCGCCGGGCGTGCGATTGGATAGCGCGAGCTGGTGGCTTTGCGGCTTTAGCCCGTTCGTGCATCGTCCTGCCCTGTACGGCCAATCGCCGGAACGCTCATCCTAGGCGGCGATTGTCCCGGATTCAAGATGAATCTTGGTGAAGACTCGCGCGCATGGGCCTGCGAAGCGATCCCCAACAGTTCCCAGACTGGCGTAGACTCCCGCTCATCACCTGCCGCGGAGGGACGCATGCCAGCGTTGGACGGCGTCAAAGTCCTCGATCTCACCCAGTACGAAGCCGGCACCAGTTGCACCCAATACCTCGCCTGGTTCGGCGCCGATGTTTACAAGGTGGAACGCCCCGGCGTCGGCGACCCCGGCCGCCACGTTGCCGGCCGCGAAAGCGACTCGATCTACTTCATGAGCTTCAACCACAACAAGAAGAGCGTGGCCATCGCCCTCGACACACCCGAAGGTCGCGACCTCTTCCTGCGGCTCGTCCCGAAGGTGGACGTGGTGGTCGAGAACTTCAGCCTGGGGACGATGGAGAAGCTGGGGCTGGGCTATGACGTACTGAAGGCCAGGAACCCGGCAGTCATCTACGCCACAATCAAGGGCTTCGGTACCTACGGCCCCCACAGCACCTTCAAGTGCTTCGACCGCATCGCCCAGGCTGCCGGCGGCTCAGTGAGCGTCACCGGCGAGCCGGGCGGCCCGCCAATCATGCCGGGGGCCACCTTCGGCGACACCGGGTCCGGCGTGCATTGCGCCCTCGGCATTACGGCCGCGTACGTCCAGCGGCTGCGGACTGGAAAAGGACAGATGGTGGAGATCGCGATGCAGGAAATAATCGCCACCTTCATGCGCGAACCCATGTCCCACCGCCAGTGGAACCCATCGCCGGAGCAGCGCCGGGGCAACCGGACGGTGGTGCCCACGGACCTCTACCCCTGCAAGGGCGGCGGCCCGAACGATTACCTCTACATCTTCGTGGCCACCTCACGCATGGTGGACGCGCTGTTCGCGGCCATCGGCAAGCCGGAACTGCTGGAAGACCCGCGCTTCGCCACCACGCCGGACCGCCGCGCAAACGGGGACATCCTCCACGAAGAAATCAAGGAGTGGACGCTCCAGTACACCAAGCAGGAGGCGATGGACATCCTCGGCGCCGTGGGCGTGCCCTGCAGCGCTATCTACGACACGGAAGACCTGTTCCACGATGACCACCTGAACCAGCGGAACATGGTGCGCCAGATTGAGCATCCCGCGCATGGCAAGGTGACGATGCTCGCGCCGCCCATCCACATGAGCGAATCAGAGGTGGAGATGGTGCGCGCACCACTCCTGGGCGAGCACACCGTGGATGTGCTTTCGGCCGAATTGGGCCTGGATCGCGACGCGCTGGCGGGCCTTGCCTCCCGTGGCGTACTCGGGATGATGGAGCCTGTGCCTCAGGGAGCCGCGGCCGGCTGAGCGGTTGAACGCGGCGCTGTTCCATGCCATCAACGGGCTCGCCGGCGAGTGGGGCGCCATCGATGCCGCGGGAAAGTTCATCGCGGACCCTCTGCGCGATCTGCTGGTGGTAGCGGTGTTCGCGGTGCCTCTGTTGAGGATGCGAGTTGAGCCGAGGCGCGCTGTCATGGCCATCGCCGTCGCCCTGATTGCCCTCCTGGTGGCGAATGAGCTGACGGACCGGCTGAAACAGTGGCTGGACGTCGCGCGGCCGTTCGTGGCGGAGGACCAGGTGAATCTGTTGGTCAGCCCGCCACCCACCGCCGCCATGCCCTCCGGGCACGCTTCGTCCGCCGGGGCGGCGGCGATGGCGGGGTCACTGAGCTGGCCGCGACTAGCGCCGTACTTCTGGGCTGCCGCCGGGCTCGTCGCCCTCGGGCGCGTGTTCGTGGGCGTGCATTACCCGCTGGATGTGGTCGCCGGGTTGGCGTTGGGGAGCGCGGTGGCGTTGGCTGCGTGGTGGGGTGCCAAGGGCGTGGGGAGGCTGGCCGTGCAGAAAACAGAGCCGCGACCGTAAGAGAGCGGTTGATGGACGGCGCCTGAATGCCAAGAGCCTTCCCGGTCGCTGCGGGGGTCAATTCGTGGTTTTATGCGCCTGGACTACCGCTCTCTTACGGTCGCGGCTCGGATTCAGTCGGCAGCAAGTGCCTCCGAGATGAGGGCGCGCTCTCCCGGTTCGAAGGTGAGTTCCAGCGCGAGTTGCCGGGCCGCCGGGCTCATCTTCTTCCACGTCTTGCGGAGGATCGCGAGCATCTTGTCACGGTCCAGGCGGCCGGCCAGTTCATCGAGCTGGGTTTCGAGGAAGACCAGGCAGAGGCCGTCTTCGATGGCCTGCACCTCGGGGTCGCGGCCGAGCCCTTCCTTGCGGATGATCTGGCCGGCCCGGGTCACGGTTCCGTCGTCGTAGCCAGCCTCACGGAGGAGGTTGGCGGTCTCGTCGGCATGGAACTTGTAGAGGTTGGTCCGCCAGCGGAGGTAGCCGGTCCGGCCTTCGGGGTATTCTGAGCGGGGGTGCATCCAGCGGCGGATGTGCTGGCCGCGGGCCGCCAGGAGGACCGCCTCGCTGGCGCTGGGCAGGAGCGTTTTCACCCAGCGCGTCAGCAGTTCGGAGTGGATCAGCTCCTTTGGGCCATCCTCATCGTTGTAGCGGATGACGTTCGGGTCCTGGGCGTTTGCCGCGTCGATCAGAGAGATGGCGCGCGCGAAGCGCGTGGCTGTGTCCATGGCGCAAGGATAGCGCGGGGAGAATGCGGTCCGCGACTGAGAGAGCGGCTGCGGCGTCACATCTTGATCCGCGATCACCGCTCGGATGCGCCGGCGGAGGAGATGGTTTCGCGGGCGAGGTCCCACCAGGTGGGGTCGTTGTAGCGTTCCTTCTGGAAGAGCCACCATTCCGAGCCCCACAGGTAGACACGTTCCGCTCCCGTCCGGCGGGCATAGTCCATCGCCTTGCGGAAGTTGTCCGGCGTGAGGTTGGGCGAAGGGCTGGCGGGGCCAACCAGGCGAATATCCGAATCGACCCACGGCTCGGCCTGCATCTCCGTCAGCCAAAAGGGCTTCCCCTGGGCGCGGGCGCTGCGTGCCTGGTGGGCGTAGTTGGGGGCCATGAACCCGATTTCCGGGATGGCGATCACGTACGTCCGCCCGAGGATACGGACGTTGCGGAACGGATAGAAGCTCGCCGCCAGGATGTCCGCATCCTCCAGCGCGTCCCGCCAGCGCCGGTCGGTGACGAAATGCTGGGCGTGGTTGATGGAAACCGGGCGGCGCCGCGGGTCGTTGGCCAGGATCGTCTCGCGTTCGAGGCGTGCAAACTCCCGGCTCAGCCGCCAGCCGTCGGCACGCTCGGAGGGGATGTACGGCTCGTTGTCAGCGCTCCAGGAGTCAATCGCCGGGGATGCCGCGACATGGGCCACAACGGCGCCGATCATGGCGAGGATCCGGGAGCGAAGCAGCGGGTCCTCATCCACGACGGCGTTGGCGGAGAGATCTGTGCCGGCCAGCGCCCACTCCGGGATGAAGAACTCCGGGTGACGCTGGGCCTTGGCGCCGACGCTGACCAGGGCGGTCGCCCCGGAACGCCCGGCTTCGGCGAGGAGAGCGTCGATGAGGCGGAAATCGAACTCCCCCGGCCGCGGTTCAACCTGGTCCCATTCGACGCTAAGGCGGACGTGCTTCGCCCCGAGCCCGCGAAGGAGCGTGCCGAGCGTTTCGGCGCACCACTCCGCCCGGCCGGGGCGCGTGTCGTCCACGTACCCTTCGGCGCCTTTCGCGGGGTCTTCGAGTAGGAGGTATTCAGCGTGGTTGCAACTGAAGTTGATCCCGAACTCCGGGTCTCCCAGAGGTTCGACGTGTGGCCAACTCAGCCGGACGAAGATGACCTGGAGCGCCACAAGCATGGCCAGCGCCAGCGCCGCGCCGGAACCCGCGAAGGCGAACGCGCGGACGACATCGCGGCGGGCGGGGCCTGCCGGCAGGGTGGGCGTGGTCACAGGGCGAGGGTATCGCCGCCGGTGCGCCCGAACCACCATCACCTGGAGGCTGGAGGCTGGAGGCTGGAGGCTGGAGGAGGCTGGAGGCTGGAGGCTGGAGGCCCGCGACGCCGCTGAGGGCTGCAAACGATGAGAAAACCTTAATGCACGACTCGGGCCGCTCCGAGACAATGCCGCCAGCGCACTACGTACAATCCGCAGCGAGCATGTTCGAGCCACGCGGCGGGCGATCAGAGGGTAGCCACAGTGACATTGGATACGACCGGCTTTGACGAGAGCAGAGGGTGCCCAATCACGGCCCTCCGCAACGAGTGATTCGGGGCGCGCGGCGCTATACCTGACGTTGGCGTAAGGGTAAGCTTCTCTCCGTGCTCCTGCGCCCTTTCCGCGGCCAGACTTTTCGCGCCCTGCGCTACCGCAACTACCGCTATCTCTGGCTTGGGCAGACAGGCCACTCAGCCACCCTCTGGATGGACCAGGTCGCGCGCGCGGCCCTCATCCTCGGGCTGACGGACAACTCGCCGCTGATGCTCTCGCTGGTCATCGCCACGCGGCTCGTGCCGATCCTCCTTTTCGGCCTGCTTGCCGGGGCCGTCGCCGACCGTTCGGACCGCAAGAAGGTCCTCACCGTCACCCAGTTCGTTACGTTCCTCACGCACCTCTTCCTCGGCCTCGCCGTCACCTTCGGCTTCATCGAAGTCTGGCAGGTGTTCGCAACAGCGTTCGTCGCCGGCACGGCGATGGCTTTCAACCAGCCTGTGCGCCAATCGCTCATCCCCGCAACCGTCCCGAAAGAGGACCTCCTCAACGCGATCGCCCTGAACTCGACCGCGCTGAGCTTCATGCGCATCGGCGGCGGCAGCATCGCCGGTGTGCTCCTCATCCCCTTCGATGAAGGGGGCGTCTACCTGGTCACGGCGTGCATCTACGTCCTCGTCATCCTCTGCACCACGGCCCTCCATCTGCCCGAAGAACGCAACAAGAAGACGTCCGGCGGCGGGCTCTTCGACGACCTGAAGGAGGGCTTCGTCTACGTCGGCGAAAACCGGGTGCTCCTCCTCGTCACCGGCATGGCCGTCATCCTCTTCGTCCTTGGGTTCCCGTACCAGCAGGTGTTCGTCCCGCTGCTTGCCACCGAAACGCTCGATATCGGCAAGTCCGGCGTCGGCTATCTTGCGGGCGCCACGGGCGTGGGTGCATTTGCCGGGTCGTTGTTCGTTGCCTCTCGGCCCGGTGTCGCGCGGCCAGGTATCCAGCTTTCCATCAACATGCTCATCTTCGGCGCGGCGCTCGTGGCGATATCGCTGCAGGACAACGTCTGGGTGACCGCCTCCCTTCTTGCCGTAGCGGGGAGCATGACGGTGACCTACATGGCCTTCACCAACAGCATCTTGCTCCAGAACAGCGCGCCGGAGATGCACGGCCGGGTCATGTCGCTCTTGAGCCTGGACCGCGGTCTCATCCCGATCGGCGCCATTTTTTCCGGGGTGCTGGTCTCCGCCATCGGCATCCGGCCGGGCCTGTTCACCCTCGGCGCGACCGTGCTCGTCGTTAGCGCCCTCGCGCTGCTCGTGGCGGGCAAGCGGCTGGCTGCCATCCAGGGTGGCGAAATGGGCGGCGGTAAACATGGACAGGGCGCGGCGCCCGCACCCGAAACCGTGCCTCCGCCGGCAATGCTCGAAGCCCCCGCCAAGCGCTGAGAGGTCAGCGCCCCTGTTCGTCGGCGGTATACTGGATCCATGACTACTCGCGAAGCGTTGCACGCGTTGATCGATGAACTTCCCGAAGAGGAGCTTCCTCTCGCCGAAGCGCGGCTCCGTGGACTGGACACGCACGACGCGGCCGGGATTCCTTACGATGACGAGCCGTATACCGAGGATGACGCCAAAGTGAGCGACGAGCGGTGGGCGGGATATCGCCGCGGCGAGTTTGTTTCGATGGCTGAGGCGCGCAAGCAGCTCGACGCATCGTGATCGAGGTCGTCTGGCAGAACGCCGCACTCGAGGACCTGCTCACTCTCAGCCGTGCCAACAGTCGCCAGGCGACGAGGGTCTTTGATGCAGTCGTCCGGTATGCGCGGACAGGTGGGGGAGACGTCAAAGCCTTGAAGGGCCGGACGGGCGAATATCGAATCCGCGTCGGCGACTGGCGTGTGCTCTTTCGCATGGACGGGGACCGCGCCGTGGTGACGCGAGTCGTGCTCCGCCGCGACGCCTACGACTGAGACGTAGCACGTCCCCAACCTTCCGCCCTTGCGCCGTCCCGCGCCACCCTTCCACAATGCGGCCCATGACTGAGCCCGCCCCGCCCTCGACTTCGTCCCGCCCGAAGAACGCCGTCGTCATCCTCCTGGACAGCCTGAACCGGCACATGCTCGGTTCCTATGGGGGCACGGAGTTCGCGACGCCGAACCTGGACGCCTTCGCGAAGGGCGCGCTGAAGTTCGAAAAGCACTACACCGGTTCGCTGCCCTGCATGCCCGCCCGCCACGACATCCTCTGCGGCGCCCTCGATTTCCTCTGGCGGCCATGGGGTTCGATTGAACTCTGGGAGCGCAACATCGTCGCCTACCTTGAGAAGGCGGGCGTCACTTCCATGCTGATCTCAGACCACCCGCACCTGTTTGAGACGGGCGGCGAGAACTACCACACCGACTTTACCGGCTGGGAGTACCTTCGCGGGCACGAAGGCGACCCCTGGAAGACGCGCCCCGACCCGAGCTGGACCGGCGCGCCCAGCTTCGGACGTCCCTGGCTCCCGTACGACAACTCGCGCGGCTACTTCAGGGACGAATGGGACTTCCCCGGCCCCCGGACGATGACCGCCGCGGCGGAATGGCTCGACTCCAACGCCGGCTACCACGACCGCTTCTTCCTCTTCGTGGACGAGTTCGACCCGCACGAGCCGTTCGACACACCTGACCCATACGCAACCATGTACGACGAGACCTGGCAGGGGGCGCACCTGATCTGGCCGCCGTACGCGGTTGCCGCCCGGCAACGCGGCATCCTGGACGAGCGCCAGGCGCGCCAGGTGCGCGCGCAATACGGCGGCAAGCTGACGATGATCGACCGCTGGTTCGGCAAGGTCACGGAGGCACTTGAGCGGAACAACCTCTGGGAGGACACAGCGGTCATCGTCTGCACGGACCACGGCCACTACCTGGGCGAAAAGGACATCTGGGGCAAACCCGGCGTGCCCGTTTACGAACCGCTCGGCCACATCCCTCTGATGGTGCGCTGGCCGGGAGTGGCAGCGGGGACGGCCAACGCGCTGACGACGAGCGTCGATATCTTCGCCACGCTCTGCGACCTCTTCGGCGTGACCCCGGGCCACGTGACACACGGCAAGTCGCTGGTGCCGCTGGTATACGGGCAGGCGACGCAGGTCCGGGAGTGGGCGCTCTCCGGTATCTGGGGCCGCGAAGTGAACCTGGTGGACGCGGACTGCAAGTACACCCGCGCGCCTGCCGAGGAGAACTTCCCGTTGTCCATGTGGTCGAACCGCTGGTCAACGATGCCGACGCGCGGCCAGGGCGGGAACATCCTCATGCCGCCGCCAGACGACCGCGCCTGGCTGGACCGCATGCCCGGCTCACGCATCCCGGTCATCCGCCAGCCGTTTCAACCGGGCGACCTGCTGCCCTACTGGGGCTATGGCAAGTTCACGGGCAACCATCTCTACCGCCCAGAGCAGGACCCCACCGAGGAAGAAAACCTGGCAGGCCAGAAGCGCGAAGCGGAGTTGGCGGACAAACTCCGCCAGGCGCTCCAAGCAGTGGAAGCGCCGGACGACCAGTTCGCGCGCCTGGGGCTGGTTTGAACCACCAAGACACAGAGGTGTTTGGATGGTGGCCAATCTAAATCAGAACCGCGACCAGCGGGAGCGGGGTGATGCCGAATCCCCCAATCGTGAATCGCAAATCGTGAATCGTGAATCAATGCGGTCGCGCCGCTAGTTCCGCAGCCCGCTCAAGTCCGCTACGAACACGCTCGGGCCCGTGCGCTCATTGGAGCCACCGGCGCGCTCGACAGTGACGACCGCGCTCTCGTACGTCGCGAGTCCCTGGGGCACCGTCGTGTCGTAGCGGGCGAACCCGGTGACGTCAGGCGCGAAAATGCCGAGGCTGTAGAACCTGCCGCCGGCGTTCGCCCAAAGCTGGTAGGTCTCGCCTTTCGGGCGCTGGGGAAGGTCGCGGGCGACGAACCAGACGCGCTTCTGATCTTCGTCCCAGACGAGCCGGCCAATGGAGAAGGTGCCGTCGTCCCTCGTGAACACGTCCGCAACTTTGGTCTTGGGAGACATGAGGGCAAGGAGGAGGTCACGATCGCTCGCGGCGGCGCGCTTCAACTCCGCGGAGTTGCGTTCCGCCTCGTCAAGGCCACGGGTAAGCGCGGCGATCTCGATCTTCTGCGAGAGCGCGTCGTCGATCTGGGCCTGGAGGCGGTCGTTGTGTTCACGCAAGTCACCCATCTGGCCACGGATGGAGACCATGCCGGTGAAGGCGGCAACGGCGACGAAGACCGCAGCGATTCCCGCTGCCGCGCGGGCAACGACAGTGACCCGGTGGAACGGGCTGGGACGCATGAGGCCGGCACCGCGCATAACGCGCTGGCGAAGCCGGTGGGGCGCCTTGCGGCGTGGCGCGGCGAGGGCAAGCGCGCCAGCCAGGCGTTCCGAGTCCCGGGCCAGTTCACGACAGGCCAGACACTCGCCAAGGTGGAGGGCGACGAGACGCTCCGCCTGCGGTTCCAGCGAGCCGATGGCGTATTCGTCCGCCTGTTCTTGCGTGATGTGCACCGTTGCCATGTTCGCTCTTTTCCCTATACCTGTTGTTCCAGCGCGCGGCGCAGTTTCTGCATGCCGAGCCGGATGCGCGTTTTCACCGTCCCGAGCGGTTCGTGGAGCGTGAAAGCGATCTCCTGCTGCGTCATCCCGCGGAAGTAGGCGAGCTCCAGGGCACGCTGCTGG
Source organism: Anaerolinea sp. (assembly GCA_013822275.1). Classification (GTDB taxonomy): domain Bacteria; phylum Chloroflexota; class Dehalococcoidia; order Tepidiformales; family Tepidiformaceae; genus PNKC01. Next base: position 30,965 of record PNKC01000010.1, read on the forward strand.
TCCACGGGCAAGCCAGTGAGGGCGCGCCGGACGAGGACCTGTGCCTCATGCAGTTCCGCTGAACGCGGCGGGTCTTCGCATTCGCCCGCGAAAAGCGGCGTGGAGGCTTCGTCCGGTTCGCCCAGCGGACCACCTTCGCGCTTGCGCCGCCGCCCGCGGGCGCGAAGTTCATCCACGGCGCGGTTGCGGGCCACGCTCATCAACCAGCTGAGGAACTTGCCCCGTTCGGAAATGAAGGTCTCCGGGCGCCGCCAGAGCCGCACGAACACGTCCTGGGTCGTGTCCTCCGCAAGCTGAGCGTCAGCAAGCACGCGGAGGGAGGCCGAATAGACGAGATCGACGTAGCGGTCATAGAGGACCGCGAACGCGGACTCGTCGCGGGAAACAGTGATCGCAACCATGAGGGCTTCATCCGGCCATTCGATACGGACGTCGATGCCGCCGTCCGTGAAGCGGGCGATCTCGCTCGCTCTGCCAATGTTACGTATACCAGTGGATTCCGGATGGCCCTGAGTCATAGGTACCCTGAATGGGCATGATACACCCCGCCTCGAATACACCAACTGCTCTTTACACATTCGTTTGGCGGTTTACCACGGGTTGCCAGCCAATGGCCAACACTGGGATCAGATCCCCCACTGGAGATACTCACATGGCCAGCATCACGCGCCCCGTCTTGGCCGGTGTTACCGCTCTCTTCCTCGTCATCGGGGCGGCGTGCTCAACCAACACCAGCGCGCCCCAGGAAGCGGACACCGCGCCCACCACGTCCACCACCAGCAGCGTCCAGGTGACGCCCACCGTCGCCACCCAGGTGAAGCAGGCCACCGGCGAGCTTTCGACCCAGGACCTGGTGAAGCTTGCCGAACCGTCCGTGGTTCGCATTGCCACGAGCAGCGGCGTTGGCACCGGCTTCATCGCCGATTCCGATGGCTACATCGTCACCAATAACCACGTCATCCAGACGGCCTCCGGACGCAACGCAGCGACGGTGACCGTTACCCTGAGCGACGGCGATGAAGTCACTGGCCGCATCGTCGGCGCCGATGCGCGTTCGGACCTCGCCCTCGTGAAGATCGACCGGACCGGCCTTAAGGCCCTGCCTATTGGCAGCCTGGAACAGACCGCCGTTGGCCAGGACGTGGTCGCCATCGGCTACGCCCTCGATTTGACGGGGGGCGAAGGCCCTTCCTACAGCGTGACCCGCGGCATCGTCAGCGCAAAAAACCGCGCCATCAAGGAGAATTCGCCCATTCTGGGCGCAATCCAGACGGACGCCGCGATCAACCACGGCAACAGTGGCGGCCCTCTCCTCAATCTCTTTGGGGAAGTGGTGGGCGTGAACACCGCCATCGCGCCAGACCCAAACACGGGCGAAGTCGCGCCCGGTATCGGGTTCGCCGTCGGTGCAGACACCGTGAAGGCCGTCTACGAACAGCTCAAGGCCACGGGCAAGGTGAACCGGGGCCTCCTCGGCATCGCCGATTTCGAGGCGCTGCGGCCGGCCAAGGCCAAGAGCCTGGGCATCCCCGAGACGACCACCGGGGTCCTGATTGGCGCCCGCGGAGTCGCCAGCGGCGGCCCGGCGGAGAAGGCGGGGATCAGGGCCGGGGATGTCGTCTCCAAGATCGGGAGCTACGCCATCAAGAATGAAGCCGACCTCGCCGTCGCGATGATCCGCCAGGCGCCTGGCGAAACCGTCGCCGTCGAGTTCTACCGCGACGGCAAGAAGCAGACCGTCCAGGTCACCCTCGGGACGCCGCAGCAGTAGGCTCCTTTGTCAGCCGGTTCCTCTCCAGCCAAACGGCCTCCGATCCCCGAAGGAGGCCGTTTGGCCGTCCGTCCCGGAAACCGTAGGCTCGGAGGCGTGTCGCCGCGCCAGTTGGTCTCCCTTGTACCCAGCCTGACCGAGCTCGTTTGCTCTCTTGGAGGGCGCGAGATGCTTGCCGGACGAACCCGCTTCTGCACCGAGCCGGCCGGCGAAGTCGAAGCCGTCCCGATCGTCGGTGGCACAAAGAATCCGCAGATCGGCCGGATCATCGCCCTGGCGCCGGACCTCGTCCTGGCAAACAGGGAAGAGAACCGGCGGGAGGACATCGAGGCGCTGGAGGCGAACGGGTTGGATGTCCTCCTCACGGACCCGAACACGGTGGCCACAGCGATGGCGATGATCGCCGAGGTGGGCCGCCAGATCGGCCGCGGTGAACAGGCAACCGCGCTAAACGGGGAGATAATGGCGGCGCTTGCCGAGCCGAAGGCGCCACCGGTTCGCGTCTTCGTCGCCGTCTGGTGGCAGCCGCTGATGGGACTGGGGAGCGCCAGCTATGGCCATGACCTGCTCGAACAGTGCGGCGCGGTGAACGTCCTCGCGGGGCGCCAGCGCTATCCGGAGGTCTCGCTTGAAGAAGTCGCGGCACTGAAACCGGACCTGATCCTGCTGCCGGACGAGCCCTTCCCGTTCAAGCAGGCGCACATCGCGGAGTTCACGGCCGTCGCCCCCGCGCGGGTGATCGATGGCAAGCTGCTCTGGTGGTACGGCGCGCGGATACCCACTGCCATCAGGTCGTTGCGGGCGGTGGTGGCGGAGGCGGGTAAGGGCTAGCGTTGGTGCAACGCAAGTCGTCATTCGGCCGGCTTGAACCAGCGCCTTACCCCCGGTTCACGACCCCGCTCACCCGCTCCGGCTTGAGCCGGATCAGCAGGCGCCCGTCCTTGTTGAGGCGCTCTTCGAAGCCTTCGGGCGGCGTGAAGTCGGCGCGGCGCATGGCTTTGTTCACGGCGACGTGCCCGGGGACGATGCTTTCCGTCTGGATGGTCGCCTTGCCTTCGAGGGTGAGGAAGCGGAAGGGAGCGCCCTCATCCAGGATGGTGATCGCAATGCGCGGGTCCTTGCGCACGGTCTTCGCCTTCAGGCGGCCAGCGGCGGTGCTGAAGAAGATCTCGTCCCCTTCGCGGGCGTAGAAAACAACCGAGTTCGTGGGCGTCCCGTCCCTTCGAAGCGTGGTGACAACAGCCCAGCGCTGCTCGTTGATGAAGGCGTCCTGTTCTGGTGTCCCGATCATGGCTGTGTCTCCCGGCGGAGCGTTAATGATCCTGGTGCGCGTATTCTGTTGCCCGCCGTCCGGCGCCACAAGCGAGGCCCCCATGCCCGGTCCCGAACTCTGCTTTCTGCCCGCGAGCGAACTGCTACGGCTCCTGGACGCGCGCGAAGTCTCCGCCCTCGAAGTGATGGAAGCGCACCTGTCGCTAATCGAACGCATCGACCCGAAAGTGAACGCGATGGTGACGCGCGTGCCGCCGGAGGATGCGCTCGCCGCCGCCCGTCGTTGCGATGACGCACGTTCGCGCCGGGAGCCAATGGGCCTGCTGGCGGGCCTGCCGGTGGCGCACAAGGACCTCTTCGACACCGCCGGACTGCGCACCACCTACGGCTCGCCCATCTACCGCGACTTCGTGCCCGAAACGGACTCGCCGATCGTCGCCCGGCTGAAGTCCGCCGGAGCGATCGCGGTGGGCAAGACGAACACGCCGGAGTTCGGCCTGGGCTCGCAAACGTTTAACGAAGTGTTCGGTGCGACACGGAACCCGTACGACCTCTCAAAGACTTGCGGCGGCAGCTCCGGCGGCGCGGCCGTCGCCCTCGCCACCGGGATGGTACCGATCGCCGACGGGTCGGACGTTGGGGGCTCGCTGCGGAACCCGGCGGGTTACTGCAACGCGGTTGGCCTGCGGCCGTCACCCGGGCGCGTGCCCGGTGCGCCGGGTTCCTGGGACAGGCTGGGAGTCCCCGGCGCGCTGGCGCGGAATGCCGCCGACCTCGCGCTGGTTATGCAGGCGATAAGCGGCCCGGCGACCACGTCGCCCATCTCGTATGGCGAATCCGGCAGCGTGTTCGGGCGGCCCCTGGAACGCGACTTCCGCGGGACGCGCGTCGCCGTCAGCGCCGACCTGGGCGGGCTGCCGCTCGACCCGCGGACGCGCGCCGTGGTGGAAGCCGCGAGGCCGGTCTTCACCGCCATCGGCTGTGATGTGGAAGACGCCACGCCGGACCTCACGGGCGCGCACGAGGCGTTCCGGGTGCAGCGCGCGGTCAACATGGTCGCGAAGTACGCCAAACTCCTGCGCGACCACCGTCCACAACTCAAAGACACCGCCATCTGGAACATCGAGGAAGGCCTTGCCCTGACGGGCGAGCAGGTGGGCGAGGGGGAGCGCCTCCGCCAGGAGCTCTTCGCGCGCACGCACGCGTTCTTCGAGCGCCACGAGTTCTTGGTCTGCGCGGTGAGCCAGGTGCCGCCGTTCCCCATCGAGCAGCCGTACGTCACGGAGATCGACGGCGTCCGGATGGAGACCTACCTGGACTGGATGAAGTCCTGCTACCTGATCTCGGCGACCGGCCACCCGGCGATCTCCGTGCCGGGCGGGTTCACGCCGGAAGGCCTGCCTGTAGGCATCCAGATCGTGGGACGCTACCGCGATGAGTTCGGGCTGCTGCAGATCGCCCACGCGTTCGAAGCGGCCACGGGCTGGGGCAGCCGCCGGCCGGCCATCGTGTCCGAGCTGTAACCATCCCGGTCGCGTCTGCGCGGTAACCGCTCCCCCTTTCGTGGAACTTCGTGCCTTCCGGCCTTAGTGTCCCCAACCCAAAACCACAAGTCACCGCGCCCGGGCAATCGTCCCGCCGCCGAGCAGCTCTTCGCCTGAGTAGAAGGCGATCGCCTGGCCCGGCGTGAGGGCCCGCTGGCGCCGGGCAAACTTCACGGTCGCCCGGTCGCCGTCAGCCGCAAGCAGCGTCGCTGGCGCCGGATCCGCCTTGTAGCGCGCCTTCGCCTCCAACAATGTCCCGGCCTCTGGCGCCCGGCCAGCCGTCCAACGGACCTCGTCCACCTCGGCCGTGTCCGAGAACAAGTCCTCTTCCGGCCCGATGGTGACAATGCTGCGCGCGGCGTCGATGCCGGTCACGTAGCGCGGTTCGCCCGTGGCGATGCCCAGGCCCTTGCGCTGCCCCACGGTGTACGCCGCGACGCCGCGATGCTCGGCGACCACGCGCCCGTCCGCGTCGCGCATCTCGCCCGGCTCCAGCTTCGCCCGCTCTTCCACGAAGGCGCGGTAGTCGTTCCCGGGGACGAAACAGATCTCCACGCTGTCCGGCTTCTCTGCAACGTCCAGCCCCAATCGTCGCGCGTGTCCGCGCACGTCACCCTTCGTAAGCCCGCCAATCGGCAAGAGAAGCCGCGCCAACTGCTCCTGCTGGAGCATGTAGAGCACATATGACTGGTCCTTCGCCGCATCTACACCCCGCAGGAGATGGACACGCCCATCGCATTGCGTCTGGGCGGCGGGGTGGAACCGGCAATCGGCAATCGGCAATCGGCAATCCAAAATCCTCGCATAGTGGCCCGTCGCCACGTACTCCGCTTCGAAGGTGGGCAACCGGTCGATAAGCGCCCGGTACTTGATGTGCTCGTTGCAGCGCACGCAGGGGTTCGGCGTCCGCCCGGCTGCGTATTCGGCCACAAAGTTGTCCACCACCTTCGCCTTGAACTCCTCTTCGAAGTTCATCACGTAATGCCGGATGCCCAGTTGGCCCGCCACCCGCCGCGCGTCGTCAACGTCCTCGACGCTGCAGCACTGCTGGTGCCCCCTTAGCTCCTCGGGCCGCGATTCTGTCCACAACCGCATCGTCACGCCAATGACCTCATACCCCTGCTCAGCCAGAAGCGCCGCCGCGACGGAGCTATCGACTCCGCCGGACATGCCAACAACAACGCGCGTAGGTGTGGTGCTCACAACGGCTCCGGGACATGGGATCGTCAAGGGATGGTTCGAGTGTAGCGGAATCGTGTTCGCAGGCCACGTACACGGATTCGCCTGTGGTACTATCGTACCAACGCCAATTCCTCATGGGCCCACCGGCCCACCAACTGGAGCGCTCTTCCTGGATTCCGAAACCCTCGCCCAACGCGCCGTCGATGTCCTCTCCGAACACCAGGCGCTCGACATCGCCCTGCTCGATATTTCGCGCACGTCATCCTTCACGGACTTCTTCGTGATTGCGACCGCCCAGTCGCCGCTGCAGTTCAACGCCCTTGCCGATTACCTGGAAGTGGATTTGAAACCGCAAGGCCACGACATCCGTCACCGCGAAGGCTCGCCGGACAGCGGCTGGGTCCTGCTCGATTTCGGCGACATTATCGTCCACCTCTTCTCGCCGGATCAGCGGGCCTACTATCGCCTCGAAGAACTCTGGGGCCGCACGAGCCCGGTCGTCCACTTCGCCAACTAACCCGGCCGGCAGGCTTCAGCCTCCGATGCGCTGGTGGCGCTTCTTCTCCGCCTTCTCTTCCGCCGCCGCACCACTTGATTCGCCGCCGGGCTGGGAGGCGCGCTGCTCCCGCTCCGCGAGCGCTTCCAGGTCGCGTGCCTTCCGCCAGTCGTCCATGGAGTCATCGCGCCAGGCGGGCTTCTCGTCCTGGATGCTCTCCTTCTTGCTCATGCGCCAGGCCAGAATGGCGCCCACCGCCATCAGCACCGGCAGGCCAACGGCCGAAAACGCTTGCAGAATGCTCATGCTTCGAGTGTGCCGCCCCCCTCGCCGCAAGGGCAAGCGGTAGCCCCCCCGGCCGGTACAGGATGCTATCCGTTCGACACACTTACAGCCTCCCCCGACAATGGCTCCATGCCTCGCCCACGCTGCCTCTGGTGCACCGAGCCGCCCTTTGAAGACACCGCCGTCCTTAAGTGGCGCGGCGAAGAGCGCGAGCGCCTCACCGTGCCCCTCTGCCGCAAGCACCTTAGCCGCCTCAAGGAGGCCGGCCCGAAAGGCAAGGAAACCAAAGGCTGGTTCTACAAAGCCGGCTGGTGGTAGGGGTCCGGCCGGGAACCACTCGCTCGCTCGAACCGTTAGTCCGTATGTGACAACGCAACCAACAGTCCGGCGCGCCAGTCTCCCCCTGCTCGCCTCCGCCGTGTTGCTGCTCTTTGCCTGCTCCGGCGATTCTAAGCAGCCTCGCCCGCCGCCTGCCGGCCCGCTTGCGGAGCCCACCCCCACCGCCTTCGCGATTCCATCCCCGGCCAACATCCCCTGCCCGGTCGAGCAACCCATCTGCGACTTTGCCGCCGGCATCGAAAAGCGCCTCCGCAACGACGATGCCGCGGGCCTCGGCGACCAGTGGGGCGGCGCTTCGCTGCTCGACATGCTCAAGGTTACCGGTGGCCCCATTCGCCTTGTCAGCATCGGTTGCCCTCGCTCCCCGGACGGCGTCGGCGACACCTGCGCCCGCGGCTTCGTCCTTGCTTTCAGCTCGCTGCCCGATGGACTCGAGCTGAAGGACATGCGCGGCCAGGTGGTCATCGGCTTCACCCGCGCTGGCGCCGCCATGACCCCGGCGAGCGTCTACGCCTTCCCCGAGGGCGACCAGCGCCGCATCGTCAGCGAAGGCGGCGACGTCAGCGATTGCCGCGTCTCCCAGTTCCTCGGCCCCATGGTCGAGGGCTACTGCCGCCGGGTCACGTTCCATCCGTATCGCACGCCGGAGCCGCCGCCACCCCCGCCGGTCGCGAAACCGCCGCTCGCGGCAATCCCGGGCGTTACCGTCCGTGAGTTCACCCCCGGACCGCCGTCATCCATCCCGCCCGGAGGCATCATCTACTACGTCCCTCAATGCTACCCGTGCGGCGGTCTGCAAATGCCCGCGCTCTATCGCATAGCGGATGAGCGTGGCCGCACCGGGCCGGAAGACCTGCTACCGGAGGTCGCCCGCAACAGGGTCACGTCGTATGCAGCCGATTGGGAGCACGGGCAGGTCTACCTCGGCGTCTGCCAGGAGGCCGTCTTCTGCGGTGGCGAAGGCTTCCTTGGTGTGGGCGCGAAAGGCGTGGTCCTTCAGAGCGCCGACGGGGGCGTCACCTGGCGCGAGGTCGGCGTGTTTCCGCCGTCAACCCGGTTCGTCGGCGTTGCTAGTGAACTGATCCTCGAAACCCGCGACGGCTCCTCGTCCCGCGTCTGGGGCTACCAGTCCGGCACCACCATCGAGCCGCCGGAAACGCCCGCTCCCGCGCGGCCCATCGTCCTCGACAACGCGTCGTTGGTGTGGCGGACAGAGGACGGCACCTACTATGACCAGTCCGGCGCCGTCCTCTTCTCGCCCCTCTTCGCCGAGAAGAAGCCGACCGAAATCGTATCGGCCGACGCCCGCTACCTCTACAACTTCGTCCGCTGGACCGGCGCGACGAGCAGCACGCAGAAGTGGTCGAAAGACCCCTGGTACGAGTACCTCGGCCTTATCGACAAAGCCGGCGAAGTACGCGGGGCGTGGGCCTGGTACGGCTACGACTTCCGGATTGTGGGTGCGTTTCCCGCCGAAGGTAACCCCCCAACCCAGCTCTTCGGCAACATCTCAGTCACAGGCAGCCTCCCACAGGCTGCCATTTTCGACCTCCGGTCGGCCACCATCCGCACCATCCCGCTGCCCGCTACGGAACCCGAAGGCACCTTTCCACAGGTCCTCCACATGAGCCGCTACCCCTTCGCTCGCGTCGCCGGTGCCGGGGACTGCCTCAACCTGCGCGAGGCGCCATCGCTCTCCGCGCAGCCCCTCGCCTGCGTCGCCGACAACGTCCTCCTCCGCGTCGATGGCGGCGTCACCGAAGCTGAAACCATCTCCTGGCTCCAGGTCCGCACCCCCTCCGGCCAGCCCGCCTGGGCCGCCATGCAATACCTCGCCCTCACCCGCGACTAGCGGCCCCATCCAGAGTCAACCAACCCAAGAACCTTCGTGCCGCTTTGTGCCTTAGCGCCTTTGTGTCCTAAACCAAAATGCCCCCACCTGCACGCGATCATCCGCCCTGCAGCTTCTCGTTCAGGATCGCCTTCTGGCCGTCGAACTCGGCTTTCGCCTTCGCGATCTGGTCGGGAGTCATGTCCAGGCGGTAGAAGTCGCGCTTCCAGGCAGCGTCCTCGGCCCAGCGGAACGGGGTTTGGACCGTGGTCCGCGGAGCGCGGGCACTCTCCAGCAGGTCAAGCGCCATCCGCGCGATGTCGCGCTGCATCTCCGGTTCGAACGGCTTCCCGCACGAGTTGCCGAGGGGGAAGTCGCTGAAGAGGAACCGCGGCACTCCCGCCTGTTCCACGATGTCCCGCGCGCACCCAAGCATCACTGTCGGGATGCCCGCCGCTTCCAGGGCCCGCGCTACCAGACTCACGGTCTGGTGGCAGACCGGTCAGGTGGCGACCAGGATCGCGGCCTCGATGCCATCCGCGCGACACATCTCCAGCACCGCCGGGGCGTCGCGTTCGTTCGTCAGCCGCTGGCTGCGCAGCGTCGGGACGCCGTAGAAGCGTTCGTTCAGCTTGCCGATGCGGCCCTCGCGCTCCGCTTCCTGCAGCCGCGCCAGGGGGAAGTAGCTGTTGATGTCTTCCGCCGAGGTGTGCTTGCGGTCGTAGCCAACATGCGAGATCCGCACGTCCGGCGGCGGGTCAACCGGCATCGAGTAGACGTTCGTGAACTTCGCGTTGGCGTTGTACGGGGCCCACGGGCCCTGGTCGCCCGCTTCCGGGTTGTATGGCGAAGCGGTCGAAACCAGCGCCACCCGGCTCTCGCTCACGGGCTTTGTAATCCGCGTGAACGGCACGTCACGGTGCTGCGCCCAGCGGTACGGGTTGCCGTAGCCAAGTGTCAGGTAGTACGCCCGCGAGCGGTCCATGTAGCGGACCGGCAGGTCCAACTCCACCTCGGTGAACCCGGTTTCGGTCCGGTCGGCTGTCGTCATGGCTCAATCTCCAATCGCGCTTGCTGCCATTCTACGCAGAACGGGCGGGCGAGTTGCGGCTTCAGCCCCCGGTTAGGGACACGAAGTCACCAAGACTCAAAGCCCCACAAAGCTTAGCGAGTGGTTTCGTGCCGCTTCGTGCTTTCGAGACTTCGTGTCCCCAACTCCCGCACCGTCCGAATCGCCAGTCGACAATCGACAATCGTGAATCGACAATCCCCCCGTGCCCCGAATGCGCCCGAAGCCAAACGCAACACCGGATGATCTCTGTTTCGGCATCAACCCCGTCGCCATGGCCCTCGACACCGGCAACGTCCGCTCGCTCCTCTACTACCGCGAGACGAAGAACGAGCGCGTCTGGGACCTCGTCCACAGGGCCCGCGCGCTCAAGATCCCGCTTGCCGATACGGACATCTTCCGCCTCGATGAGCTGACCGGCGACGGCGTCCACCAGGGCATCCTCGCGCGACTCAAGGACCTCGAACCCATCGACCTCGCTGCTGTGGCCAACCGCGCCAAAGGCCCATCGCTCGTCATCCTCCTGGACCGCATCACCGACCCCCAGAACCTGGGCGCCGTCCTCCGGACCTCCGTCGCCGTGGGCGTGGATGCCGTCGTCCTGCCGCGCCGCCGTGGCGCCCTGCTCACGCCCGGCGTGCATCGCGCCAGCGCGGGCCTGAGCTTCATCGCCCCGGTCGCCGCCCCCCAGAACCTTGCCCTCGCGATCAAGACGCTGAAGGAAGCGGGGTACTGGGTCGTGGCCGCCGACGCCGGTGAAGGCTCGCAATCCGCCACGGCGTTCGACTGGCCCCAGAAGACCGCCCTCATCATGGGCAGCGAAGGCGAAGGCATCGCCCACCTCCTGCGCCAGGAGAGCGACTACATCGTCGCCCTGCCGATGGACCCGCGGGTGGAATCGCTGAATGTTGGCGTGGCCTGCGGGGCGTTGGCGTATCTGTGGCGGAGGCAGTGGCCGGGGTAGGGGCGAGGAATGAGGAATGAGGAATGAGGAATGAGGAATGAGAGCGGCTGGAGCCTCAGCCGCGGACGGCCGGATCGGTTTTAATTTTGCGTTTTAGCGCGTCTAGCGCGTTCGTAGCGGGTTGCGAGGGATGCGGCGGGTCTGGCGGCGCGGCCCTCATCCCGCGGCGCCTTCTCCCGAGCCGCCGGGAGAAGGGGGCAATGCGGTGCGGTGTTGCAGCCTTGAGGACGCGTTGGCAGGCCTGACAGTCTCCCGCTCCCGCTGGTCGCGGTTCTGATTCGGCGTGTCTAGCGCGTTCGGCGTGGTGGGGGCGTCTGGCGGGGCGGCCCTCATCCCGCGGCGCCTTCTCCCGATTCGCCGGGAGAAGGAGAGTTGTTTGCGCCGTGCCGTGGGCAACTCGCGGTGGCGTGGCATCCCCCCGCTCCCCGCTGGTCGCGGTCCTGATCTTTGCGTGTCTAGCGCGTTCGGCGTGGTGGGGCGTCTGGAGGCGCGGCCTTCATCCCGCGGCGCCTTTTCCCATTGCCATGGGCGAGGGGAGATGTCCGCCCGTCGCCTCGGCTAGACTGAGGACGATGGCAGGACCACCTAAGGCGTTCCAGCGTCTGCTCGAAGACTTCGCATTCATCGACCGGGCCGAGCGGGCGGAGCTCTTGATCGAGTTCGCGGACCAGTTCAAGGAGGTGCCGCCGCAGATCGCGACGCGGCCATTCCCGGAAGAGAACCACGTCCAGCGGTGCGAGTCAGAGGCGTACGTTTTCCCTGAGGACCTGCCGGACGGGACGCTGAAGTTCCACTTCGCTGTGGAGAACCCGCAGGGCCTTTCGGCGAAGGCGTGGGCGGTGATCCTGGATGAGACCCTTTCGGGGAAGCCGCTGGAAGAGGTCGCGGCGGTGCCCGCGGACGCCGTCTTCACCGTCTACGGGAAGGACCTCTCCATGGGCAAGGGCCAGGGACTGATGGGCATTACGGATATGGTGACCCGCGCCGCCAGGCGACGCCTGGCGGCGCGAAAGGCGGCTGCCGAGGCCTGACCGCTGCGCAGGCGCGCGTCAGGTCAGCGAGCGGGGGCGACGAGCCCCGGGGGAAGCTGGGAAACATCGATGGTCTTGCGTGGCGGAAGTGGCGCGGCGGCTCCACCACCGCCGGCGCCGCTGGTAGTGGCGCGGCCGGCGCGCCCGAGATGGGCGTTGGCGCGGGGCTGGCCGGCCTCTGTGGCGGCGCGGGCGTTGTTCACGCCGGTCAGGTAATGGAGCTCGGGGGCGAGGGTTGGGTTGGCGCTGAGCCTTGAGACGCCGCAGGCGCCCAGTCCGGCCGCGCCAACCGGCTGCAGCGGCTGATCGGCGCATGATGCGGCGCCCACCGGGGAGCGGGAAACCGGGCCGGGAAATGAGAAGAGGGCGAAGGCAACGGCGGCAAGCAGTGTCGCAGCCACCGTTGTCCGCTTCTTCAGCATGCCCGTAATGGGGAACCCCACTGTCTGCCTCCGGCAACCCGTACGAAACTCTATGGCCACCCTACCGCAACCGCGCGGAAAATCAATGGCCGAAGGGCCTCATGGAGTGCCTTCCGGGGCGGTTCTAACGAAGTTCTAAAGTTGCGGGCCCGTCGAGGGTGGGTGGAGAGAAGGTGGCGCAACCTGTTTCTCCACCGCCGGCGAGCCGAGCCGGCGGTATCGTTGAATCATGGACGGCGAGCTGGTCGTAATGTGCGCGTGGTGTGGGGAGACCGTTGAGCGCGGCAGCGGGGCCCGGGTGTCACGCGGGATTGCCTGAACTGCGCAGCGACTGTTCTTGCGCGGTTGCCGGAGCATTGCGCCGAAGCGTTCGCGGCCGAAGACGGCGGCGCGTCACTGTTCGACGCGCGGATGGCCGTGCAGACGGAGCCGCCTCCGCAGCAGCCGTAGGGGACGAGCCGCGGCTAACGCAGCGGCCAAACGGAGGGACCATGGCGGGCCGTGCTGACGGAAGAGGGGCTCAGGCGGCCTTGCGGTGCTGGAGACGTTCGCGGACAGCCGTGGCTTCGCGGAGTGCCTGCTCGACAGCCCTGGCGCGCTGTTCCTTCGCGCGGGCACGGCGGCCCAGGTGGGTGGCCACTTCGGCGACGACGCCCAGCCCGAGGAGGGCGGTGAGAGCGATGGCGTCATCTGCGACACCGTAGAGCCCGGCGGCGGTCGCGAGGGCGGCGAGGAGGAGGACGGGGTTGCGTACGGCCCATATCCAGAAGCGTGCCATGTGTTGAATATCGGCCGGCGGGGACCCGAGATGAGGTGTCAGGGGGCGAAGTTGAACACTGGCGTGGGGACAAACGCGGCTCGGCTCGCGCTCCCCTGTCAACAGTTGCGAGGACTTCTTGAGGCTCCGCTGGACACTCGCGGCAGGACGGCGGCCCCTGTAGTCTCCGTCCATGCGAATCGGTCTCATCTCTGATACTCACATCCCGGAGGCCCGGCACGAACTCTGGCCGCAGGTGTTCGACGCTTTCCGGGGCGTGGAGTGCATCCTCCACGCGGGCGACATCCACGACCTGGTGGTCATCGACCAGCTCAGCGACATCGCGACGACATACGCCGCGCGTGGTAACGGTGACGACGGCTCGGGTGGGCGGCCGATCCAGCCGTTCGACAGCCGACTGCGGGAGGCCTGGCTGATCGAGGTCGGCGGACTGCGCATCGGCATGACCCATGACGTGCCGATCCCGGAGTATCCTCCCCATTTGACGCTGGAGCGTGCCCTGACCCGCTACTTCGGGACGACGGAGCTGGACGTGCTGATTTATGGCGACACGCACGTCGAGGCGATCGACCACGTGGGCGGAGTGTTGTGCGTGAACCCCGGCTCGCCCACCTACCCCCGGAACCTGGATACTCAGCTCGGGACCATCGGCTTCCTGGAGATCGACGCGCACGGCCAGCCGGAGGCGACGATCTGGCAGCTGACGGACGACGGCATCGAGCCGTTCGACTGGGGGAAGTGGAAGCGCCCCTGGTAGCCGGTCTTCGAGCGCGATCCCTCAGCCGGCGGCCGTGACGCAGCGGGCGGCAGGGCGGCGGCGAAGGATGGCGAAAAGAGGCTCGGTGTCCACGAGCATTGGGACGTAGTCGGCGCCGGCGCTGGTGTAGCGGGCTCTGTCCGAGGCGCGCTCCACGGGCGCGAGGATCACCACCCGGACGCCGTCGGAGACGAGGTGGGCGCAGAAGGCGGGAGAGCAATCCGCCGGGGTCGTAATCACGAGGTCGCCCGCGACCAGGTCATCGAAGCTGCCGTCGCTGGCGGGAATGATAAAGCCGGGGTCGCGCCGGATCCTGCCAACGAGGGCGCGCTTCAGCGCCCTATCGCCCGTCACTACGTGCACCGCGACTTCGTTCATAGTGTCAAGCATCGGCCATGTGGATATCCACCATAGATGGCCGAAGGGCGGAGGATTCGGGGCCCAAGGGCCTGAGGGCCAGCGTCCAGGAGCCAAGGCAAGACTAATACGCTAGTATGGAAATTGTGCCACCGGGACGTGGGGAGACAGCCGAAGCGGAGATCGTCCGCCGTCTTGCGGAAATGGCCGAGACGAGCGAGTTGCTGGTCAACAGCGCGGACCTTTCGGAAATCCTCCAGGGCCTGGCGGCCCGCGCCCTGGAAGTCACGAACGCGGACTATGCGGCGATTTCCACGTTCGACGACGACGGCAAGCTGACGCGGTTCATCTACTCCGGTATCAGCGATGAGGCGGCGCGGAAGCTGGGCCACCCCCCGGCTGGCCAGGGTTTGCTCGGCGCGCTCGGCCAGCGGGCGACGCCGATGCGGCTCGACAAGCTGCGCGAGCACCCGGCGTCATGCGGGTGGCCGCGTGCCCACCCGGAGATGGATGCCTTCCTCGGTGTGCCGATCCGGGCCGGTGGCCGGACGATCGGGTCGTTGTATATGACACGGGCCCCGGGCGGGCCGCCCTTCAGCGATGCGGACGAGGCGGCCGCGACGGTGCTTTCGCTCCAGGCGGCGGTGAGCGTCTCTTCGGCGCTGGCCCGCGAGCGGAGCGGCCGCGTGTTCTTGCTCGAAGAGCGGGCACGGATAGCGCATGACCTCCACGACGGCACAATCCAGTCGCTCTATGCGCTTGGCCTGGAGCTGGATTCGGCGGCCGCCGGCGCGCCGAACGAAGAGGTGGGGGAGGTCCTGAGCGGTGGCGTGCGCCGGATTAACGACCTGATAGCGGACATCCGGCAGTACATCTCCATGCTCGAGGCGGAAACGCCGACAACGCAACCGGAACTTTCACGTGACCTTGCGTTCGTCATCCGGCAGTTGGTCCCGGCGGGCGTGGACGCCGTGGTCAATATCACGGCGGCGGCGCTGCAGGAGCTGAACGCGCGCGACACCGAGGACCTGCTCTATATCGCGCGGGAAGCGCTCAGCAACGCGATCCGCCACGGGTCACCAACGAAGGTGGCGGTCGACCTGAGGCAGACAGCGGACGCAACGTCGCTCACCATCCAGGACAACGGGGTGGGGTTCGACCAGGCGAACGTCCGCAGTGGCCTGGGCACGGTGACCATGCGGACGCGCGCGGAGCGGCTTGGCGCGGACGTGACCATACTGGGGATTCCGGGCATGGGGACAACGGTACGGGTGTCCATCCCGCGGAGGTACAATGACTGACCTTATCCATGTCCTGCTGGCGGACGACCACGATATCGTCCGGTCTGGCCTGAAGGCGGTACTGCGGGGACACCCGGAGTTCACGGTGGTAGCCGAAGCTCGCGACGGGCTCGAAGCTGTCCGGGAGGCGAAGCGGGTGAAGCCAGACCTGGCGGTGCTGGACGTGCGCATGCCGCGGCTGAGCGGGATCGAGGCCTGCCGCGAGATCCGCCAGGATTCGCCCACCACGAACGTGCTGATGCTGACTTCGTACGCGGATGAGAAGGCGGTGATGGCGGCTATCGTGGCGGGAGCCAGCGGGTTCATGTTGAAGGAAGTGCAGACCGCGGAGTTGATCGACGCCATGCGGGTTGTCGGGAGGGGTGGCAAGATCCTGGACCCGGCCAGTTCGGCGGCGGTGATCGAGCAGATCCGCAAGGGGAACGTCGTCAGCGAAGAAGACCGGATCGCACAGCAGTTGAACGAGCGCGAGCTGCGGATCCTGGACTACATCGCGGAGGGGATGACGAACCGGGAGATCGGTGAGCAGTTGTTTCTTTCGGAAAAGACCGTGAAGCACCACGTGAGCGACATCCTCGGGAAACTCGGCCTCACGCGGCGCGTGGAGGCTGCGACCTTCGCGATCCGGCGGTCGGCAGGGCATCCGCGCGACGAGTGAGCGCGAGGTCGCGGGGAGACGCGGTGAACATTGAGTTCCGGCGGGCCGATCCGGCGGAATGCGACGCGGCATTCCTGGCGCTGTTGGACGAGGTCCACGAAGACGGGGAGCACGCCCGGCGGGTGCTCGCGAGCCTTCGCCATGACCTGTTCGTGGCCCGGGACGGTGACCGTCTGGTGGGCGGCGCCCTCTGCAGCGAGCTGCTGGTGCGCGGGAGGACTGGGGGCGGCGTGGAGAACCTGGCCGTGTCGCCGGACTACCACGGCAGGGGGATTGGGCGGGGGTTGATGGAGATGGCCGAAGGCCACTACCGGAGGCTTGGCTTCCAGGGGATGCAGCTCACCGTGCGGGCGGATAACGCGCCCGCACGCGCGCTCTACGATTCGCTGGGGTACCAGGCGGTTGAGCGGCGCGTGCGGATGTGGAAGGAGTTCGCCCCAGAGACGCCGGGGGGCCACGCGGAAGCGAACGTGAGGGTCATCCAGCGCTGGACGGACGACGTGTGGAACCGTGGACGGTTGGAGGAAGTGGCTGAGCTGGTGGCGGAAGGCTGCCTCCGGCACGATGCTGGCAAACCCGCCCGCGCCATCTCCGTGGCGGAGAACCTGGAGCGGATCGCCTCGTTCCGGAAGCAGGTGCCGGACCTCCACTTCATCAACAACGACCTGGTCGCGGACGGCGACCGGGTGGTGGCGAGGTTCACGATGACGGGCACCGACCCGGAGAAGCATGAACGGTTCGTGTTTTCCGGGATCGAGATCTTTCGCCTGGCGGGCGGAAAGATCGTGGAGACGTGGTCCAGCGAAACGGCGACAGGTCCCTGGCGGGATTCAGCGCGGGGCTGAGGCAAGGGAGGGCTTGCGATCAGGTGACGACGAGCACCGTCACGAGGCCGAAGAAGCCCGCCTTGTTTTCGGCGTGCGAGAGGACGTGGCAGTGGAACGCCCAGAGGCCGGCCTCAGTGCATTCGATGATGCAGTCGAAGCGGTTGCCGGGCGGCACGTCGATGGTGTCGCATTTGTAAGGCGGACTGATGGGGTACCCGTCGCGCTGGAAGACCTCCATGGTCATGCCGTGGAGGTGCATCGGGTGGTACATCATCCCTTCGTTCATCCAGCGGACGAGGAGGCGTTCGCCCTTTTTCGCGGCGATGGCGTCGGTCGCGGGGAAGCTTTTCCCGTTGAGGGTGAAGCCGAGAAGGGAGTCGTTCATGATCAGGATGACTTCCTTGTCGTACCTCGGGTAGGTGGACCTATCCTTCGGGTCGACGATGAAGGCGCCGAGGAGGCCGCGGTTCACCTGGTCTGACGAGTCGTGGTGGGAGTGGTACATGTGGGAGCCCTGGTTGCGCAGGGTGAACTCGTAGGTGAACGTCTTGCCGGGCTGGATCGGGTCCTGCGTGACGTAAGGGACGCCGTCCTGGTTGTTCGGCACGTAGAGGCCGTGCCAGTGGACGGAGGAGCTTGCGGTGAGGTTGTTCTTGACGTTGATCCGGACGGTATCGCCCTCGGTCGCGCGGATTGTGGGGCCGGGCACCTGGCCGTTGTAGCCACGCGCCTTTTCGATCTGGCCGGGAGCGACCTCCCAGTCCACTTCGTCCAGCGTCAAGTCGAAGATCTTGACGCCGTTTTCCACCCGAGGGGTGAGGGCCTGCATGCCCTTGCCCTTGGTGATGGGGGTGGTCTGGTTCTTGAGGAAGTCCTCGACGCCTTTCTTGTGGTCGGCGTCGATCGTCTGCCAGTCTTCGGCCTGCGAGGTGGCGGCCGTGCCGCCGCCGTGCGTGGAAGCGGGCTTCGCGGGGGGGACAGCCGTGGCTTTCGCCTTTTGGCCGCTGGGGTCGTTGTAGCAGGCAGAGACGATGAGGCCGCTGGCGATGGGCAGGGTGGCGCCAACGACGCCCGCGCGCTTGAGGAAGCCCCGCCGGCCGAGGCGCGGGGCAATCAGGTGTTCATCCATCCGAAGAAGTCCTCTGTGGTGTGGTGATTGGCGCATCGTCGCCCATCCTGGCGGCGGGCGCCCACGGCCGTCCGGTGGGAATCGGGGGGACGAACGGCCGGTTTGTGATTCAGATCATTGACGGGCTGTCGGGGAACCCTTCGGCGCGGCCGCTGACGTCTTCGATGCGGATGCGAAAAAGGATGGCGTCAGCCAGGGCAACGCGGTGGCCATGGCCAGCGGTGACGTGTTGGGGGTTGCCATCGAAGGCGCGGACGAGGCGAAGGCGGGCGCGGGCCTGTTCGGCGTCGTCGCTGAGTTCTTCGAAACGGCCGCGGACGAGGACGCTGCGCCAGCGGGATTCGTCTTCCACTTCATCGACTTCGAAAGCGACGTGGGGCCAGCGGCGCATGAGGCTGACCTTGCGGCCGCTGGCGGCGTGGCCGTAGAGGTGGAGGCCGTCGAAGGCGTAGCAGATGGGGACGAGGTAGACACCTTCGGCATCGCGGATGCCGAGGCGGCCAACGCGGTGGCGCTCCAGCACAAGGTCGCATTCCGCCCGGCTCAACTCGCGAAGCATGCCTACCCTCCAGCTAGACCAGGGCAGCCTCGCGTACTCCGGGGGCCCCCAGGACAACCTCTGTCACGCCGCCGAAGCTCATCGCGGAGAGGACAGTCAGCCCGGCGCCACGGCAATCGCTCACAGGGTCGTGGGAGCTACGGCCAACCCAACTGCGCATCCGGGTAATGCCGCGCTGAGCGGCCTGTTCGGCCAGTTCGCGGAGGACTACGGGCGCTACACCAGCCCTGCTGAAGGCAGGCTGGATGGACAGGCGGAAGGTGCCCGCCGCCGGGTCGTCGCCGTCACGGTGAAGCCATGCGGCGGCGACGAGCGTACCGTCCTGCAGCACGGCCACGACTGCCGGGTCGCGCTCCTGGCACGGCCCGGTGCAGCCGCAGACAGTTGCCGGCCCGGCTTGTTGGCCGCAGAGGAAGTAGGCAGACGTCGCGGCGGAAAGGGCTGCCACGGCTGCCGAGTCTTCCGGGAGAGACTTCCGCACAACCAGGGCGCGCCCGTCATCGAGGAAGACAGTCCGGCCACCGGCGGTGTCGCTGGTCATGAGCCAAGTGTGGCGGGAGGGGCGCCGTTAAAGTCCGGCCGAAGGGTACCACGCGCGAGGCCCGTTCGGGCCTGTTTGGCGAGGACGCGGGTGCCGATCGGGGTGGTCACGCAGGGCCGAGGGGCACTGGCGGGGTGGCGGGGCGTGAGCGACGATGGCTATTGCCTGGCTGAACGCCCGGTTCAACCGGAGGAGGAAAGAACATGAGTGACGTCGCGGGGACAATTCTCGTTTCATTGGATGGCTCGCACCTGGCGGAGCGGGCGCTGCCGCTCGCCGCATGGTTGGCAGGCGCCACCGGGGGAAGAGTCCGCCTGGTCCACGTGATTGACGATGAACGGCTGCGCGATCAGCCTGCCGAGTTGAAGACCGCGTCGGAGCGCTTCGCCGCCTATGCTGGGGGCCTCGCGAAAACGAACGGTCTCTTCGATGCGACCACAGAAGTGCTGGCGGGCGACCCCGCGAGCCGGCTGCTCGAGGCTGCAGCGGAGTGCGGCTTTGTGGTGATGGCGACGCACGGCCGGGGCGGGTTCCGGGCAGCGATCATCGGCAGCGTTGCCGACAAGGTGGTTCGCGGCACGCCTGTCCCCATCCTCGTGGTGCCAGGTACGGGGCGGACCGAGGTGCCTTCGGCGGACAAGCCGTTCGTAGTCGGCCTGGATGGTTCCCCGGAAGCCGAACGGGGGCTGGCGCTGGCGCGTGAACTGGCCGCCAGGACGGGCGCCAAGGTGACGTTGGTGCGGGCGTTCCACATTCCTCCCCCGGCCGGAGTGGAATTCTCCTACTACCCGCCGGACGTGCTCACATCGCTCCAGGAGGCGGCCGAGGAGTACATCCGCTCCGTGGCGAAGCCGGGCGAGGGCGAACGGCTGGTCCAGGGCGACGCCGCCACCGCAATCCTTGAGACCGCGAAGGAGGTGGATGCCGGGCTGGTTGTCCTGACTTCCGGTGGCAAGGGGCTGGCGAAACGGCTCGCCTTTGGGAGCGTGACGGACCGCGTCCTCCACGCGCTCGAGCGGCCGCTCCTGGTAGTACCGCCAAAGCGCTAACGGGTGGCTTCTGGCCGTTCGGCCCTTGCCCGTGGATCGAACGGCAGTCACGAGGGTATTGACAGGGGCCGCATGCTGGGGGGAGCCCGGTTAGGAGACCACAGAATGAAAGCCCTTGTCCCACTGGATGGCAGTGAACTTGCTCTCAGCGTGCTGACGAACGTTCGGCGGCTGGCGGAGCTGGCGCCCGGATTGGAAGTGCACCTGCTCACGGTGCTCGACCCAAAAGCGGTCCATGGCCGCACGGACACGGTGCCCGGCGAGCTGACGACCACGATCCCCGGCAGCAAGATCTCGTCCGTGTTGTCGCCGGCGCCACGCGTTGTAGAAAGCCACGGGGAGGCCCTGGAACGCGTCCACCTGGAAGCGAACGAAGCACTTCAGCAGGTGGCGGACCGTGACCTGAGCGGGGTGGCGACATCCTGCGCGGTGGTCTTCTCATCGAACCCGGCTGAGGCGATTGTCGAACAGGCGAACGAATGGGCTGCGGACCTGATCATCATGGCGACGCATGGGCGATCGGGGATTACGCACCTGTTGGCGGGCAGCGTTACCGAGGCCGTGATCAAGAATGCCGGGAAGCCCGTGCTGGTGAACTGCCCGAAGCCAGACTGAACGAACCCCTCCTGTGTTCTGGGGGCTGCCCCGATCTGTTGCGGGCAGCCCCCAACCCTTTTCCCACGGAATCGGTCATGCCTGCCGGAGGAACGCTCGCAGTGCAGCCCGGAACGCCTCCGGCTTTTCCAGGTGGACCCAGCGGCCGGAGCCGAGCGCGTTTGTTGTCACGTTCGGCGCGAAGCGCTGGAGTGTACCGTAGTAGCCCGGCGGCTCCTGGCCGTCGATGAGGCAGCCCGGCTGGTTTGCGAGCGCCGCCATCAGGCTGTCGCTTCGCGCGGCGATCTCCTCGGGAGTGAATTCGAACAGAGCTGCCCAGAGCGCCTGGCCAACTTCGACGGGGGTCGCGTCCTTCATCTCATCGATGAGCGCCCGCGATTCGGGCGGCATCTGGTCACTGACCATCGAATCGAAGAGCTGGCCGCGGAACGCCATGTGGGTCTCCGGCGAGCGGATGATGCTCTCGGCGGCGCGCATCTGTGCCGCGAAGGCGCGCAGGTCCAGGGGCTGGTCTTCGACCACGACCGCGCGGGCGAATCCGGGGAAGCGTTCGGCGATAGTCGCCGCGAGGAAGCCGCCGAAGCTGTGCCCGACGATGACCGGGTGGGCGATGCTGAGTTCCTGGCAAAGCGCCACCACATCGTTCGAAAGCGCCTCGGGCGTGTAGCAGAAGTCGCGCGGCTGGCCGGACAGGCCGTGGCCGCGCATGTCCGGGGCGATGCAGCGGTACTCTCGCTTGAACTCCGCGATGGTGCCGGCCCAGCTCGCCGAGCCGTCGCACCAGCCGTGGAGGAAGACGATGGGCTGGCCGGCGCCGCCGGTGTCTGCGTAGTGGAGGGTGACCGTGGGGCGGCTGAGTTCGGGCATTGAGGGGCTCCGGAGCGTGGCTGCCGCGTAGTTTAACGCCCGCGCGTGCCTTCGAGGCAGCTGATGAGGCACTGGCAGCGCCAGGCTCCTGCTGGTCGCGGTTCTGGCCAGCGGGCCGCGGCCCGCGGCTATGCGGGCGTTTGCCCCGCCCGTTCACCGCGCGTGCCCTTGATCGCGAGGTCCACGCCGGCGAGGCGGCGCATCCCTTCCGCGCGGTCCGTGCCGCGGGCCTGCATCATCACCAGGTAGTCCGCGAAGGCTGCTTCGATGAAGCTGAAGTAACCCTGCAGGTCCTGTGCCGTGTTGATCGAGAAGTCCAGAGCCGGGCCGTTCGGAGGGCGCATGGCTGTTCAGCGGCGGCAACTATTGCGCTGAAACCGTTGAACTGCACCCACCCATGCACACGGCCCCAACCGGGGCTACGAGTACCGCTCCACCAACCGGGCCCACTCATCGAGCATCGGCAGCACCGTCTCCGCGGGCGCGGAAGGCACCTGGGTCGCGATCCTGCTCACGCCCAGCTCGATGAGCTGCTCGATCCGCTCGGGCGCCAACTCGGTGGCAACTGTGACGTCGAACTCAGACATCGGCCGCCCTACCTTTTCGGCGCAGATGCGGAGCTGCTCCATGCCGTGCGCGATGTCTGCCATCCCATCAACGGCAATCCATCCGTCGCAGTAGTCGGCAACGCGCTCGAACGTCCACCTCGAGTTCGCGCCCAGCAGGACTGGTGGGCCACCCGCCTGCACCGGCTTGGGCCACGACCAGAGCGGCTCAAAGTCAACGAACTCGCCGTGGTACTCCGCTTCGTCGTGAGTCCAGATCTCGCGCATGGCGAGGACCCTCTCGCGGGTGAGCTTCCACCGGTCCCTGAATCGCACGCCATGGTCCGCCATCTCCTCCGCGTTCCACCCCGCGCCAATGCCGAAGATGAACCTGCCGCCTGAGAGGAAGTCCAGCGACGCAACTTGCTTCGCCAGGCCGATCGGGTTGTGCTCGGGCACGATGCAGACAGCGGTACCGACCTTCAGCCTGGTCGTCACGACGGCTGCCGCCGTCAATGCCACAAACACGTCGTGCGTGTGCCAGTACTCGGGAGGTAGTTCGCCCCCGACATAGGACGGGCTCTGGCGACTGACCGGGATGTGCGTGTGCTCGCAGAGATACATCGACTCAAACCCCCGCTCCTCCAGTGCGCGGGCGAGTTCGACTGGCTGGATCGAATAATCGGTCAAGAACATGCCGGTGCCGAACTTCATGGGGTCCTTCCTGCTGTGAAAGAGAATCCCCCGATTCCGCGTCTGCCACACTCCCCCCACAACGGCCCAGAGGGGTAGTTGCCGTGGGTCGTTAGACCCAATGCCGCCCCCCGCAGTCGCGTCCTGGAACAGAGCGTGCAACGGAATTGGGCCATTGCGCCGGGTCGGGGTTAAGTCCGGGGTGCGGACGCCAGGCTGCTTGCGCCGAGCCAGCCAGGCAAACGGCTCCGTAGGTCCCGGGTACCGGCTACCTTCAGGCCGAGCGTCCGCTCCGCCTCCGTGAACGAAACGTCGCGCATCCAGACGGCGGTCATCACGTAGAGGGGCGCCTCCACGTGGAGGTCGACTTCGTGTCCCGGGTCCTCCAGGCAGAGGTCCGTCGTCCCTGCGTCCGACACCAGCCACCAGTGCCGTTTCCCCGCGGGCGCGTCCGGAAAGCTGAAGTGCACAACCACTCGCTCAGCCGGAAACCGTGAGGCATCGACCTGGCGGCGGATGTCCCACATCAAGAGGCCGGCATCGAGGTCGTCTCGACTGAGACGGCGCCTCACCCAGCGCGAACCCCACTGCGCCATCGATTCCACGAGTGGCTTCAACTCGGCGCCCGCAGGGGTCAGCTCATAGGCGCGGCCCGCCTCGTCGCGGACGCGGTGGACCACCCCCGCCGCTTCAAGCTGTTTCAGCCTCCGCGAAAGCAACGTCGGCGACATCAACGGGACTCCGCGCCGGAGGTCGTTGAAGCGGCGGCTTCCCGCAGTCAGTTCGCGAATGACGACGAGCGTCCAGCGTTCACAGAGGATCTCGGCGGCCTTCGCCATCGGGCAAAACTGTCCATATTCGGCCATGCCAAGAGCCTACGCTGCCGGCGGGGCCATTGTTAGTACAGATCGTGTACTTGAAAGCGCGGCAGCCCGGGTGGATGGTGCACAGGCCGTCACAGGATATGTGGCGTGCTCAATGGGAGAACCAGCTTCATGGGTACCACAGTTCCAGTCGCATCGCTCTACGAACGTATTGGCGGCGCCGAGACTCTCCGCAAGCTCGCGGACGGCCTCGTTGACGCGCACGCCGTCAACCCGATCATCGCGCCGCGGTTCGCCGCGATCGACATGCAAGCCGCCAAACAGCACGCCTTCGAGTTCTTCTGCATGGGGAGTGGCGGGCCTGAAGCCTATACCGGCCGCGACCTGCGCGAGGTCCATACCGGCATGAACGTGAGCGAACAGGAGTTCATCGCGGCGGTGGATGACCTCATGCTGGTGATGCAGCGGCTCGGCGTCGGCGAACGAGAGCAACAGGAAGTGCTGTACATCTTCTTCTCGCTCAAAGGCGAAGTGCTGCGGATCTAAGGACGGGCGGAGTCGGCAAAGTACCTGGGGTGGCGAAACCCTGGACCGCGGACCCTATGCGACGGCAGTAAACTCAACGTGGCGCGGGTCAGTGACTCGCCTTGAGGCATCCAGGATCTCAAAGCCCACAACGTCGCCCTGGTCATCGAAGTCCAGGATCACACCGGGCTTGTCTTCATCGCTCTCCGCCACGGGCGTGTCCTTGAGGACTACCGTTAGTGTGTCGGTGTCCGGGTCATAGGTGATCTTCACGGCTTGCTCCAGTACTTGCCAATCTTACTCGATCGGTAGACGGTCACGACGACCATGGGCGAACGGTCGGCATCGACGAACACTCGAAGCACATAGGCGCGGCCAGACGGGCCCGGTTCGCCCAGCGATGTGAGCACGACTCGGCCGGTGCGCACCAACTCGCGCCGTCCGGGGTTTGCCAGCACAGCGCGGACGGCAGCTTCCGAAACCCGGCGGCGCGCCATTTCCACGCTCGCGTGTGAACTGATCACGGCCGCGGTGTAATCGGCCTCTCCGGAAGACATTCGAGGATTCTGAGGGAGCCGCCCGGTGTGGTCACCACCGGCTTCCGGGCGCGCGCCCTCGTCTCCCTTCCCGTGCACCAACCCACCAGCCGACGGCCACCCGCCGAGCTACCCCGGGAACCCCCACGGGCGCGCCTGCTCATAGGCCGCGCTCACGCTGAGGAGCAGCGTGTCCTGGTGGCGCGGCGCGACGATTTGGAGGCCGATGGGGAGGCCGGAGGCCGACATCCCGGCCGGGACTGACGCCGCGGGGTGGCCCGTGGTGTTGAAGGGCGAGGTGAACGGCACGAAGCCGGCCGGCGTCACCGGCTTCCCGGCGATGGTATCTGGCGGCGGGCCTTCCTTTGCGAACGGGAGCGCCGCGGTCGTCGGCGTGAGCAAGAGGTCGTAATCGCCGAAGAAAGCGGTCATCGTCCGGTTGAGGGTGTGGCGTTCCTGCTGGGCCTTCGCGATCTCCACCCCGCTGATGGTCCTGGCCCGGTCCGCGAAGGCGATGAAGCCAGGTTCGACCAGCTCGCGCTGTTCCTGGGTCATGGAGTCGAGCATGTGGGCGTCGCCCGTGGCGGCCAACGTGTACCAGGTGCCGACAGGGTCATCAAAGCCGGGGCAGGCCTCGACAAGCTCCACACCGAGCGCGGAGGCAAGGGCCTTCGCGGCCGCAAGGCAAACAGCTTCCACTTCCGGGTCGACGATCGCGAAGCCGAGGTCGGCGCTCCAGGCGATGCGGCGCAACTTCGGTGGAGGGGCGAGTGTGGCCGCCTCGTACACTCCCACGGGGCCGTCGAGCGAGTCGAGGTCGTCCGGGTGCGGCCCCACCACCGCGTCCAGGTAAAGGCCGGCATCTCTGACGTTCCGGCTGACAGGGCCGCGCGTGCTGTGGGTGCCCCAGTGGGAGGCGTGGAGGTCCGCGCGGGGGACGCGGCCGGCGCTCGGCTTGATGCCGTAGATGCCGCACATCGCGGCCGGGATACGGATCGAGCCGCCCCCGTCGCTGGACGTGGCCAGCGGGACCATGCCAGCCGCGACCGCCGATGCGCTCCCGCCGCTTGAGCCGCCGGGCGTCTTCGCCGGGTCCCAGGGGTTGCCGGTCGCGCCGAAGAGAAGGTTGGTGGTGAAGCCCTTGTAGCCGAACTCCGGTGTGTTGGTCTTGCCGACGACGACTGCGCCCTGGCTCTTCAGGCGCTGGACCTGGACGGAATCCGTCGTGGCGATGCGGTCCCTGAAGGCGCGGGAACCGTCGGTGTGGGGCATGCCAGCGACGCCCTCAAGGTCCTTCACGCCGATGGGGACGCCGGCGAGGAGACCGGGCGCCTGGCCGCGCTCTCGCTGTTCGTCCACCCGCCGAGCGCCCGCCAGGGCGGCGTCCGGATCGACATAGACGAAGGCGTTGAGGGCCGGATTGGCGCGCTCAATCCGCTGGAGGGAAGCTTCGACGGCTTCCACCGCCTTGAGCTGCTTGTTGCGGATGGCGGCGGCGGTTTCCCACGCGGTGGACGGCACAGACATCATGAAGCTCCACGACTGGTTTCGCCGCGCAGTGTACGGGAAAGCACTCCGGACGGCCCCGTTTTGGTTTAAGACACGAAGACTCGAAGGCACGAAGCGGCACAAAGAAAGCAACAAGAACTTCGTGGGGCTCTGTGACTTCGCGCCTTTGTGTCCCTTACCAGACCGCGCGAACTCAGTCCCGGAGCGTCCTCAGGCGGAGCAGGTGGACGGAGACCGCGCGCCAGGCGGTCGTTTTCAGTTGAGGACACAAAGCCGCAAAGGCCCGAAGTTGCACAAAGAAACCAAGAAGACCTTCGTGGGGCTTTGTGCCTTCGCGCCTTCGTGTCCTACCCCAAAACGCTGGAACTCAGTCGCGGAGCGTGGTCAAGCGAAGGAGGTGGACGGAGACCGCCGCGGCGATGACGAGGAGGATGAGGGCTATCCAGGTCACGTGGACGAAGAAGATGGCAGCGCCGATGCCGAGCCAGAGCGAGCCGATGCTGGCCGCTTTCGTGCCGACGGTCGCGCCGCGGCGTTCACGATAGTCACGCAGGTACTTGCCGAAGTAGCGGTTCGAATGCAGCCAGCGGTAGGCGCCCGGCGAACTCTTGCCGAAGCAACCGGCGGCCAGGATGAAGAAAATGGTAGTAGGCAGGAGAGGGAGGAAGATGCCAAGGACACCGATCGCGACAAGAAGGCCGCCGGCCGCGAGATACAACCAGCGGACGACGCGGCTGCCGGAGACCGCAACCCGTTCCGCCGAAACTTCCATAGCTGCCATTCCCTGCCGGCCTCGGCCCACGCGTGGGAGGTTTAGTATCGCACATCCTTCCCGTTTTTGGACAACGCGCGGCCGGCGTTCGGGGGGGGGACCAGGCGATCCGCCAGCCCGGTGCCCCACCGCTTCTAGCCGAACTGGACGGACCGTTTCGTCAATGACCCGGCGAGGAACCCCGTAACCGGGAACTGGACTTCGCCTGGTGTGTCGGCCGCGGCCCCCATGGAAACGACGACCGGTACGAAGTGCTCGTGCGTGGGCAGCGCGTAGCCCACGGCCGGGGCCTTTGCCCGGTAGTCCACGAGCGCATCCACATCCTGCCGCGCGAGCACGTCTCCCGCCCAGGCGTCGAACTCGGCCGCCCAGGAGGGTGTCACCGGATCTGGCCGGAAGTCCGCCGCGCGCAGGTTGTGGGAGAGAAAGCCGCTGCCGATAATCAGCACCCCCTCATCGCGGAGTGGCGCGAGGGAGCGGCCCACCTCGAAGAGGGTGGGCGCGTCCATCGTCGGGAGCGATACCTGGAGGACCGGTACGTCGGCGTCCGGATACATCGCCTTCAACGGCACGTACGCCCCATGGTCCAACCCCCGTCGCGGGTCGTCGGCCACCACCTGCTGCTTGCCGGCCAGCAGTTCTCGTACGCGCTGCGCGAGCGCGGGTGCCCCCGGTGCGGCGTATTGCACCTGGTAGTAGCGCTCCGGGAAGCCGTAGAAGTCATAGATCAAGGGGACCGTCGCTGTCGCCCCGAGCGTCAGCGGACGCTCCTCCCAGTGAGCAGAAATCATCAGCACGGCCTTCGGCCGCGGCATCGCCTCTGCCCAACCGCGGAGTTCGCCCACCCATTCGTCGTCGTCGAGGAGCAAAGGCGAGCCGTGGGCAAGAAAGATTGAAGGCATCGGCTTTCCGGCGGCGTCCATGATGCCTCCTGCTGTGTCCCGCTTGTTATCGCCGGGACTGGTGTGTAGACTTTAGCCTACCACTAATCCGGAGTAAGTAACATGGCTGATGTAAGCATCAACATCCGGGACAACGGTCCCTACCTGGTCAAGGGTGGCGTTGTCGTCTTGGACGCCGACGGCAACAGCTACGAAGTGAAGGACATGGTCGCCCTCTGCCGCTGCGGCCATTCCGCCAACAAGCCGTTCTGCGACGGCACCCACAAGACCGCCGAGTTTCAGTCCGCGCCGCGTGCCAACGGGTAAAGATCGGCGCCCGGCAGCCCGCCCGAACCATACCTTGCCCAGCGCCGCCATAAGCTCAGCAGACTGCGAAGCTACTTCGCGCATGGGAGGCTCTCAATGACTGGACCAAGAAAGGCCACGCTCGTCCTCGGCGCACCGCTCACGCTTGCGGCGCTGCTCGGAGGCGCGGCGGCATTCGCCAGCCAGGCCGGCGGCAGCGCGGCTGACCCCGCCCGCATTCCCCACAGCGGCTACGAGAGAGTCACCTTCGGCGACGGGGCAGCCCACGACGGCTCTGATTGTCCGCGCGATAAGGGTGCAAGCTCGGACGCGCCCGTGTCTCCCGCCGTCTACTGAGACGAATCGTCACGGCCAGCCCCTCCACAGAAGCTCCCGTTTGGACGGGAGCTTTTTCGTTAGCCGGCCGCCTCGCTCTCATCTTTAACGGCCGCGGCGGGCGCCCGCCGCAGCAGCACGCCAACCCGCGGGATTGGCGGCAACACGAACGGGCCGACGTTTACCAGGTCGATCGCGTCGAACCCGACTTCCGTGAACAGCGCCGAAAGCCTTCCCCAGCCGCGCAGGTCAACCTGGGCACATCCCGCGCCCAACAGCCTGGTGTGCAGCCGGTTCAACCACTCGCTCTTGACGGGCGCCACCTCTACCACGAGTGCCGCCCCGCCTGGCGCCAGCACGCGCCTCAACTCCTGGGCGAAGGCGTGGGTAACGTCGTCGTCGAAGCGCCGGAGGAAGTAGAAGCTGGTGATGCAGTCGAACGATTCGTCCGCGAAAGGGAGCTTTTCTGGCCAGGCCAGCAGTTCCACCGGTCCGGGACCGGGCGCCAGGTCCGCCGTCACGGGCGGTTCCTCCATCCCCGCGCGCGCCGCTATGAGGTGGGCGAACGCCGCCGTCCCACAGCCGATATCCAGGTAGCGCCGCCCCGGCGCCAGCTCCAGCAGCGAGATCACGCGCTGCACCCTGGGCGTGATCGCCGCCATCCCGGCCTGCGAGTTGATCCCCCGCGCCAGCGGAGCGGTTTCCCCGAACACCCAGCGTTCGCGGGCTTCGCGCGCCGCCCGCCGCCGCCGCATCACAGGGCATACACCAGGCGCACTCGCCGTGCTCGCTCCACCGCCTGACCGAGTTGTGCCACCAGCGCCCCCGCCTGCTCTTGCAGTTCCTCCGCCCCGCCGCGACGCGCCAGCGTCCGCGCCTGCTCGTCGCTATCCAGGGCCGTGATCATCTGCTCAGCCGCCTCTTTCAGTTCGGCTGCGTCCTGCCATGCCAGCTCCAGCTTTTCGCTGTCTTCCGCATCTTCGACTTCGGAGTCGTAAAACGTCGTCAACGGCCCCATCCGCACGCGGTGCTGGTCATGCAGCCGGTCCGCCAGGGCAATCAGCGGGTGCGTCGCCCCGAAGCCGCGCGAAACCGCGAATGAGCAAAATGCGCAGAGCGCGGCGCCCTCCCCCGGCAGAATTGGCAGCGCCCCCTCACCTTCGATCTCCAGCCAAAGCCGCATTTGCTTAGCTTCGAGCTTCTAGCCGCTAGCTTCTAGCGGTCAGCCACCAGCCGCCAGCGTCCAGCTTCCAGCGCCCGCCGCCGCCGCCGCCGCCGCCGCGATGATTCGCCCACGAACGCGAACGCGGACGCGGTGGCTGGTAGCTGGTGGCTGGTAGCTGGTAGCGTTAGGCGCATGCGATACCGCCGCATCGTCGCCAAAGTTGGCACCAGCCTGCTCACCGCCGGGTCCGACCGCCTGGACCTGGAGGCGATGTCGCGGCTGGTCGGCCAGGTCGTCCGCCTCCGTGCGCAGGGCTGCCAGGTGGCCGTCGTCTCCAGCGGGGCCCAGGCCGCCGGGCGCCACCGCCTCCGCGGCCACCTCCACGAAGGCAACACCCTCAGCCGCCAGGCGATCGCCAGCGTCGGCCAGAGCCACCTCATGCAGAGCTGGGACGAACTCTTCGATTGGCACGACACCGTCGTCGCCCAGGTGCTCCTCACCCGCCGCGACCTCTCCGACCGGCTCGGCTACCTGAACGCCCGCAACACGCTGCGCGACCTCCTGGAATCGGGCGCCGTGCCGATCGTCAACGAAAACGACGCCGTGGCCCTGGACCAGGTGTTGGCTACCCGGATCGGCGAAAACGACAGCCTCTCGGCGCACGTCGCTAACCTGGTTGATGCCGACCTCCTCGTCATGCTGACGGATGTCGACGGCCTCTACGACGCGGACCCGCGGTCCAACCCGGGGGCGACGCTCATCCGCCGCGTTGAGCGCATCGATAGGCAGCTTGAAGCCGTGGCCGGAGGGACGAGCGGCCTGGGCACCGGCGGCATGGCGACCAAGCTCCGGGCAGCCCGGATCGCCGTCCAGGCGGGCGTGGATGTGGTGATTACGAACGGCGACGCCCCCGATGCGCTTGTCGCCGTCGCCTCTGGAGAAGAACGCGGGACGTTCTTCCCGGCTGGCGCCGACCGGCTGGAGAGCCGCAAGCGCTGGATCCTTGGCAACATCAGCCGTGCCGGCCACATCGTTGTCGATGCCGGCGCCGCCGCCGCCCTCCGCGCCCAGGGGCGCAGCCTACTCCCGGCCGGCGTCGCCGCCGTCCACGGCGCCTTCGACCGCGGCGAAACCGTCGAAATCCGCGACCCGGCAGGCCACAACGTCGCCGCTGGCACCACCAACTACGCCAGCGACGAACTCGAACGCATCCGCGGCCTCCGCAGTGACCGCATCGCGGAGACGCTTGGCTACGCCTACGGGGAAGAGGTCATCCACCGCGACAACATGGTCCTGCTTTAACTCGATTCACGATTGGCGATTGGCGATTGGCGATTGAGAGCGGCCTGCTTTCGGGAAGGGACACGAAGTCCCGAAGACGCAAAGCGACACCAAACCTCATTCAAAACGCTTCGTGTACCTTCGGGCCTTCGCGGCTTCGTGTCCTCGGGAAGAGGCGCCGAACTGCCGCACGGGACACAAATTCGCAACGACCCACCCAGCAACTGAAACCTTCGTGCCGCCTTGCGCGTTCGAGACTTCGTGTCCCTAACCAGAATCCCGCACCCGGAGGTCAGTCCAGCCGGACCGCCGAGCGGTGGAAGCGCGCTACCACGTCCGGATCCGGGATGACGGAGACCCTCGCCTCGCGCTTGCCCTCGTAGTCGAACAGCGAAAGGACGTAGCGGATGCTCTCCAGCCGCGCCGACCGCTTGTCGTTCGCCTTGACGATGATCCAGGGGCTGAAGCTCGTGTGCGTGCGGCTGAACATCGATTCCTTGTAGCGCGTGTAGTCGTCCCACAGCTCCTGGCCACGCTCGTCGATGGGGCTGAGCTTCCACTGCTTCAAGGGGTTGTTGCGGCGCGATTCGAAGCGTGCCGCCTGCACTTCCCTGGAGATCGAAAACCAGAACTTCACCACGTCCACGCCGTCTTCCACCAGCATGTGCTCGAACTCCGGCACGTGGCGCATGAAGCGCTCGTACTCCTCCGCGGTGCAGAAGCCGTTGACCGGCTCCACCACCGCCCGGTTGTACCAGGAGCGGTCGAAGAAGACGACCTCGCCGCGGTTGGGAAGCTGGCGCATGTAGCGCTGAAAATACCACTGGCCCGTCTCGTCGTCCGTCGGTTTGGGCAGCGCCACAACGCGCATCGACCGCGGATTCAGATGTTCGATAAAGCGGCGGATAGTCCCGCCTTTGCCGGCTGCGTCCCGTCCTTCGAAAATGATCGCCAGGCGGCGGCCGCCGTCCTGCACCCAACGCTGGAGCTTCACGAGTTCGACCTGAAGGAGTTCCAGTTCCTCCTCGTACTGCAGCGCCCGCTTGATCCGGCCGACGTTTACGTTCTTCGTCCGCAGCAGCTGGATGAATTCCCGCGAGCTGTGCAGGTCCGTGAGTTCGTCCCGCATAACGACCTGGCTCGGGACGAGGTGGAGGTTCGACGACTGCACCGCGTCCGCAATCGCCGCCAGTGTCCCTTCGTGCATCTCCGTCTCATCCGGGAGGACGCCGCGAAGCACGGCCATCAGCTCGCGCTTGAGGGACTCAGCCTCAACGTGTCCGTTCGCCTTGCCCTGTGGTTTTTTCGGCGCGAACGGCAAGGGCTCGGCGGTAAAAGGGGAAACGGGTTCGGCGCTCATGGCGCTCTCCTCCGATGGGCGGCCTCGTCATGCCGCGGCGTTCATGTCCTACAGGACGTATCGGTAGGAACGGTCTCGCCGCACAGGGCGATTCAGGCTTGTGGCGCTCAGCTGTGCGTCCGCACCGGTGGCTCAGGGCCGCCGGGCGAGCTTGTCCAGGGCGGCCCCGGTCACCCGGAACGTCGTCCATTCGTCCATGGGCACGGCGCCGAGCGCCCTGTAGAACTGGATGGACGGTTCGTTCCAGTCCAGGACCGACCATTCGAGCCGCGCGCAGCCGCGCTCCAAAGCCAACCGCCCAAGTTCGGCGAGCAGCGCCTTCCCGTAGCCCTGGCCGCGCAGTTCCGGGCGCACGAAGAGGTCTTCGACGTAGAGCCCGGGCTTGCCCGCCCAGGTGCTGAAATTGTGAAAGAACAGGGCGAAGCCGGCGCTTTGGCCTTCGGCCGTTTCGGCGATGACCACCTCGGCGAAGGGTCGCGGGCCGAAGAGATGCCTCCGCAGCTCCTCGCGATCCAGCACCACGGCCTCCGGCTCGCGCTCGTACGCCGCCAGGGCCTGGATCAGCTCGATAATCGTCTCCAGGTCGGATTCGACCGCCGGGCGAAGGGGCATGCGTTTACGCCTTCACCAGCTCCACGAGCGAAACCGTGGCGCCTTCGCGGCCGATGCGTGTGACCAGCGACCTCCCGCCCATGCCGGCCGCGGTGAGCGTCGCGAGCATGGCGTTGGCCGCTTGCCGCGCCGAGGCTTCGGGGCAGATGGCCGCGACGGAGCTGCCGGCCCCGCTGAGCCAGGCGGCGTGGGCGCCGGCGCTCTTTGCCGCCGCGAACACCTCGAACATTGGCGGAAACAACACCGCCCGCTGGTGCTGATGAATCCGGTCATCCGTCGCGGCGTCGAGGAGGTCCATCCTGCCCGCCGCCATCGCCGCCACGAAGAGTGCCGCCCGGCCGGTGTTGTGCACGGCGTCCGCCTTTGAATACGTCTCCGGGAGAGCTTTGCGCGCTTCCTTCGTCGCCATCGAGTGGTCCGGGATAAGGATCGCCAAGTGTGCGTCCTGGGGATACTTGCAGGGCACGCGGAGGAAGTGGCCACCGGCTTCGACGCAAACCTGCATCCCGCCGAACATCGCCGGGCAGGCGTTGTCGCCGTGCCCTTCCAACTCGCTCGCGATGTCCAGGCAGTCGCCCTCGCTGAGGACGCGCCCCTCGAACTCGTTCGTCGCGACGACCCCCGCCACACGCGCCACCGCGCTCGCCCCGAGCCCCCGGCCGAGCGGGATGGAGACGTTATAGCGGACCCGGACTCCCGCAGGCGCCGCCCTGTTCATCTTCTGGTAGGCGTGGCGGACCGCCGTCAGTACCATCTTCTCGCCCACGTCCTCCGTTGGCGGCTGCTCCCGGTCACTGAACGTGACGGTGATCGAGGCGTACATGTCCAGTGCCAGCCCAAGACAATCGAAACCAGCGCCAAGGTTGGCGCTGGTGGCGGGTACGCGGACGGTGATCGCTGTCGGTTCCATAGGCGGCGCCGGGCCCGAAACCCGGAGCCGCCAATGATACGGCCCACCCTCCTTACGGGCAGCCGCATTCCCGGCCCCCGCGGCGCAAGCCGGCCGCACCATGACGGTGCGGCCGGCTCGAGGATCTGTTGCGCGGGGCCTCCCGTTCAGGCGAGCTTAAAGCGCGCAGTCGCCTGGTTCAGGGCCTCCGCCAGGCTCT